>CAYXIN010000016.1:0-29724 GCA_964465395.1 uncultured Oscillospiraceae bacterium
GGTGATCTTCTCAACCAGATCCATGCCGCCGACATAATCCGCACCGGCTTCCTTGGCCTCGTCGATCTTGGCGTCCTTTGCGAAAACAAGAACCTTGCGGGTCTTGCCAGTGCCATGGGGCAGAACAATGGCGCCACGCACCTGCTGGTCAGCGTGACGGGAGTCAACGCCCAGCTTGATGTGGATCTCGACGGTCTCGTCGAACTTTGCCGGAGCGGTCTTGCAGACAAGTGCAAGCGCGTCGGCTGCTTCATACTGCACGGAGCGGTCGATCTGCTTCGCGCTGTCCTTATATTTTTTACCTCTAAACAATGTTATATCCTCCTTAAAGTGGTGAATGCGGAATAATCCTCCCACATATTGAGGCAATTCAGCCTCGGCAAGCAGTATTAGTCAACAACAGAAATGCCCATGCTGCGGCAGGTGCCTTCCACCTGGCTCATAGCAGCCTCGATGGTTGCAGCGGTGAGATCGGGCATCTTGCGCTCAGCGATCTCGCGAACCTGAGCCTTCGTGATGGTAGCGACCTTGTTCTTGTTGGGAACGCCGGAGCCCTTGTCCTGGCCGACAGCCTTCAGAATGAGGGTCGGGGTGGGAGGGGTCTTGGTGACGAAGGAGAAGCTGCGGTCGGAGTAGACCGTGATGACCACGGGAATCTTGAAGCCGGCCTGATCCTTCGTGCGGTCGTTGAACTCACGAATGAACTGTGCAATGTTGACGCCATGCTGGCCGAGAGCGGGGCCGACAGGGGGCGAAGCGGTCGCCTTGGCGGCCGGAATTTGAAGCTTGATATAACCAGTAACTTTCTGTGCCATGAGAGCACACCTCCAATAGTAAATGTGGTGATACGCAAACGCGTATGTTTGGCGGGGGAATGACCCCTCCCACGGTCGCGGCAGGCTTACTCCGCCACGACTTCGACCTGCTCGAGCTCCAGCTCGACAGGTATTTCGCGTCCGAACATCGAGACAATGACGCGAACCTTATTTTTCTCGATATCGAGCATTTCGACGGTGCCATTGAAGCCGGTCAGCGGGCCGTCCAGAATCGTGACGGTGTCACCGACCTGATAACCCACAACGATCTCGCGCTTCTCAACACCAAGCTGATAGATCTCATCATCCGTCAGCGGGGTGGGCTTTGTGCTGCCCGAGGTGATAAAGCCGGTGACGCCGCGCACATTCTTGATGATATACCATGCGTCATCGGTCATCACCATCTTCACCAGAACATAGCCGGGGAAGACCTTGCGATCATAGGTCTTCGGGCCGTTGTCGGTGATTTCGGTGACGGTTTCCAGCGGAATAGAGACCTGATGGATGATATCCTGAAGCTGGCGGGTCTCCACCGTCTTTTCAATGGTCGCCTTTACCGTGTTTTCATAACCGGAATAGGTATGGATAACATACCATTTTGCTGCGTCTGCCATACTGCTCAGGACTTGAAGATGGAGCCCAGTCCATCAATGCCCAGACCAGCCAGGGCGTCGAGAATCCAGATCACGATGCCCACGAGCAGCGCCACGCCCAGAACGACCAGCGTGTTGTTGAGCAGTTGCTTGCCGGAGGGCCAGACGACCTTCCTCAGCTCACTTCTCATCTCACGGAACCACTTGGAAAGCTTGCGGCCGGTACGGACGAAGAAATTCGGCTTCTTTTCGACTTCTGCCATTGTTTTCATCCTTTCCCTTACTTAGTCTCGTTGTGGACGGTATGCTTTCTGCAGAATCTGCAATACTTCTTCATTTCCAGGCGATCGGGGTCATTCTTCTTGTTCTTCATGGTATTGTAGTTTCTTTGCTTGCACTCGCTGCATCTGAGGGTAACTTTTACTCGCATTGTTCGGCACCTCCTTAAATTTTTGCCTCCCTGCATTCCTGCGGCGAACAGAAAAATTTGGCTGCCGCCGGGCGCGCCGGTCAGCCTCCGCAGGCGAAAAAATGGGCGCAAAAAATAAGCCCTTTTTCACAGGTAAGGGTATTCTACCACATTTTTCTCCGTAGGTCAACGGCTATTTTGCATTTTTTCGCTTTTTTATTCCCATTTTTCGCTCAGCGCAGCGCGCTTGCGCGGGCAAACTTGCTGCGCGGCTCCTCATGCAGCCCATAGCGCTGGCAAAGCCGCTGCACCAGAGCCGCCGTTTCCTCCGGCGCACCGGCATAAAGCTCCAGCTCCAGCTCCGCAAAGGGAAGGGTCTGCGTCGCGCCGCGCAGCAGTCCGCAGTCGCCCGCAAGCTCCGCGCGGCTCTGATCCCGCAGCAGCAGCATGGCGCTTCTGCGCACAAACGTCGCACCGCAGATCTGCCGCAGCGACGGCCACAGCGACGGAAGCTGCGCCGGTGCACCGGCCTGCACAAGCGCCTCCAGCGCCTCCCGGCTCATCTCGGGTGCCTGCGCCTCCAGCTCCCAGCGGACGCCGGACTCCTGCGTTGGCATTTTGAGGCAAACCACCGGGCAGTCGCCCTCCTGCCGGAATCGCAGCGTCCAGCGGCGGGCACTCAATGCGCGATCCTCCGTGTCAAAATAAATGCTCGTCATGCTGCGCTCGCACCACGGCTCCAGCCTGCATTCGTTCAGCTCCGCGTCGCTGAGCACACGCGCCAGGGCTGCCGGGCCGTCCAGATGCAGCTTGAATTCCAGTTCCCTTCCCATTGCAACCTCCTTGGATTTCGGGCTTTCGATTTTTATAATAATTGTAGCACAATGCACAATATTTGTAAATATACATTGATTTTTTATTCTCATGTGCTATAATTGAAAGAAAAACCGGAGGTAATTCAGATGGATATTCAGAAAATCCGGCAGCTTTTTGAGGACACCGCCTATGTGCGCACCGGCGGCTCCGAGGCCGAGCTGCAATGCGCCACCTACCTTGTGCAGCAGTGCGCCGCATTCGGCTGCACGGCGCAGATTGAGCCCTTTGCGGTGGATATGGTGCGCATTGATGCGGCGGTTCTGACCGTGGACGGGCGCGAAATCCCCTGCCTTGGCTATTTCAACGCCGGCTCAGCCACCATTGAGGCGCCTCTTTACTATCTGGCCGCTACCGACCCCTATTCCCTCTCCCTCTGCAAAGGCAAGATCGTTCTGCTCGATGGCTACCTCGGCTACTGGCGCTATCAGGATATTCTGGAAAACGGCGCGGTCGGCTTTATCACCTACAGCGGCAACGAAAACTACCCCGATGACGACATCGACCAGCGGGAGCTGCGCAGCTACGTCAGCAAGGGCAACAAGCTGCCCGGTGTGAATATCAACGTCAAGGACGCCATCGCGCTGGTCAACAGCGGCGCGCAGCGCGCCACAATCCGCCTTTCGCAGGAGGAATGGGAGGGCGAATCCCGGAACGTCGTGCTTGAGCTGCCCGGCGAATGCGACGAATACATCGCAATGACGGCGCACTATGATTCCACCTCGCTGAGTCAGGGTGCTTATGACAACATGTCCGGCAGCGTCGGTCTGCTGGCAATCGCGGAGCACTTCGCCACCCATCGGCACCACTACGGTCTGCGCTTTATCTGGTGCGGCAGCGAGGAGCGCGGTCTGCTCGGCTCCAAGGCCTGGGTCGCCGCGCACGAGGAGGCGGTCAAGCAGACGGTGCTCAACGTCAATCTGGATATGATCGGCTGCATCATGGGCAAATTCATCGCCTGCGTCACCGCCGAGGAGAAGCTCTGCCACTACATTGAGTATCTCGGCCAGGAGCTGGGCTTTGGCGTCACCGCACGTCAGGATGTTTACTCCAGCGACTCCACGCCCTTCGCAGACGCCGGTGTTCCCGCGCTGAGCTTTGCCAGAATCTCGCCCGCCGGAACCGCGCCCATCCACTGCCGCTATGATACCCGCCGGGTAATGAAAGCTGAGCAGATGGAGAAGGACATCCTCTTTATCCAAGCCTTTATGGAGCGCATGAGCAACGCCGCGCACTGCCCGGTCAAGAGAAGCATCCCGGACAATATGAAGGAAAAGCTGGACGAATATCTGGCAAGAAAGCGCTCAAAGAACGCCTGAGTCCGCCCGGTCAGCGCGCTGCGCTGCGCAAAAAACCGCCGAAGCATCTTCCGCTCGGCGGTTTTCTGTGCTATAATAACAAAAAAATGGTGGCGCGCAGCGCAATCTGTCCGTTTTATTGTACCATTTCTCTGCTATACTTCCCGCAGATCAAACGGGAAGGAAGTGCGGTCATGCGCTGGGAGATTCAACACACACACGGACATTATGAGGTTTATGCGGCAGACGGTCGCTTTCTCTTCTCTGCCGACAGCCACCGGGAAATGATGGAGGAGCTTGCACAGTGGGAGAACGATGCTATCGCCTGACCCTTGCCTATGACGGAACCCGCTACCGCGGCTGGCAACGCCTGCCCGGTGCCGCCCCGACCATTCAGGGCAGAGTGGAGGCCGCGCTTTCTGCGCTGTTTGGCTGTCCTATCGAGATTGACGGCAGCGGACGCACCGATGCCGGTGTTCATGCAGCCGGACAGGTTGCCTCCTTCCACGCGCCGGAGCTGCCGCCGGAGGTTGTGCTGACCCGTCTGCGCCATCTTCTGCCGGAGGATATCGGCGCGCTGGCTCTGGACTTTGCGCCCGCGCGTTTCCACGCGCGCCTGTCCGCCACGGAGAAAACGTATGTCTACCGCGTCTGGAACAGCGCGCAGCCGGATGTCTTTGGGCGGCGCTTCCGCCTGCATGTGCCGCAGCCCCTTGATGTGCCGCGGATGCAGCAGGGCGCGGCGGCGCTGCTGGGAACACATGACTTTATGACCTTCTGCGCCAACCGGCACATGAAAAAATCCTCTGTCCGCACGCTGCGCCAACTGGATGTGCTGCACGAGGGTGAGGCCATTTCCTTTACACTGACAGCAGACGGCTTTCTCTACCACATGGTGCGCATTCTCGTCGGCACTCTGCTGGAGGTCGGCCTGGGCAAGCGCAGCGTGGAGAGCCTGCCCGCGCTGCTGGAGGGCCGCTGCCGCGCGCCTGCCGGTGAAACCGCCCCGGCCAGGGGGCTGTGTCTGATGGAGGTAAGATACCCGTGAATATTCAGATTTTTGGAAAATCCAAGTGCTTCGACACAAAAAAGGCAGAGCGCTGGTTCAAGGAGCGGCGCATTCGCTTTCAGTCGGTCGATCTGCTTCGCTATGGCATGTCGAATGGCGAGTTTGACAGCGTGCTGCGCGCGCTGGGCGGGGTCGATTTGCTCATTAACTGGAAGAAAGCAGACCCGGATATTGACCTCCTGCGCTATATGGACGACACCACCGCGAAGGAGGATAAGATTTTCGAGCGCGTCGAGCTGATGAAAACGCCAATCGTCCGCAACGGACGTCAGGCCACCGTGGGCTATTGCCCCGAGATCTGGCAGACATGGACGTAAGCATCTCCATTCCCGCGCCGGTGCAGGGGGTGCTTGCGCGTCTGAATCAGGCCGGCTTTGCGGCCTACGCCGTGGGGGGCTGTGTGCGCGACAGTCTGCTTGGCCGCGTGCCGCAGGACTGGGATATCTGCACCGCCGCACGCCCGGAGGAAACCGTCGCCTGCTTTGCCGGGCAGCGCACGCTGCTGACCGGCGCCCGCTATGGCACCGTGACCCTTCTTCTGGATGACAGCGCCTACGAAATCACCACCTTCCGCACAGACGGCAGCTACTCCGACTGCCGCCACCCGGACAGCGTGCAGTTTCTTTCCGCGCTGGAGGGCGACCTGGCGCGCCGGGATTTCACCATCAACGCAATGGCCGCCGACCGGAACGGACAGGTCACGGATTTATTCGGCGGAATAGACGATTTAAATTGCAGATGTATCCGCTGCGTCGGTAACGCAGACGCGCGCTTTCGCGAGGACGCGCTGCGCATTCTGCGCGCGCTGCGCTTCTCCGCCCAGCTTGATTTCACCCCGGAGGCGCAGACCGCCGGGGCCATTCACCGCCTCGCCCCCCTCCTTTCGGCGGTTGCCGCCGAGCGGCTGCGCAAGGAGCTGCTTGGTCTGCTCTGTGGGCCCGCTGCGGGACGTGTGCTGCGCGCGTATGCGGATGTTCCCGCTCTGCTGATGCCGGAGCTGGCCGCCTGCATCGGCTTTGCACAATACAACTGGCACCATCTCTACGATGTCTGGACGCACAGCGTCCTTGTTTTGGAGCATTGCTCGCCGCAGCCCGTACTCCGCCTTGCCGCACTGCTGCACGACATCGGCAAGCCCGTTTGCTTCTCCCTGGACAAAAACCTGGTCGGTCACTTTTATGGTCACGGCGCTGTTGGTGCCGCCATGACCGAGGCGCTGCTGCACCGTCTGCGCTTTGACGGGCAAATGCTGCGGGAGGTCAGCGCGCTGGTGCGCGCGCATGACGCGCCCCTGCCGGAAACCGCGCGCGCTATGCGGCGGCTGCTGGCCAGACTCGGTGTCGATGGCGTGCGCAGACTGCTTCTGCTTCAGACCGCCGACCGCCTCGGCACCGGCACCACCCCTGCCGGAGAAGCGACGCGCGCGCTGCACCGCGCTACCTCGCTGCTGGACGAGGTACTCGCCGCACACCCCTGCGTCAGCCTGCGCACGCTTTGCGTCAACGGGCGCGATCTGATGGCTCTTGGCATTCCGCCCGGCCCCGCGCTTGGGCGGCTGCTCCAGGCTTTGCTCGACGCCGTTCTGGATGGGCGCGTTGAAAATGAGCGCTCCGCGCTGCTTGCGCTGGCGCAGACCATGTTACACAGTGCGCATACTATATAATTCGCCAACTGCTACCATGCAGAACAGGAGGCATCTACCTATGAACCATTTCGTTTTGAAAGGCACCGTCTGCTTCTCCGAATCCGCAGAGCGTATGCATGTCCGTCCCGACGCCTTTCTGGTTTGCGAGGACGGCCTGGTCACCGGCGTCTTTGACCGTCTGCCGGAGCGCTTTTCCGCCCTCCCCCTGACGGACTTCGGAGACAGCCTGATTCTTCCGGGCTTCACCGATTTGCATCTTCATGCGCCACAATATTCATTCCGCGGCATCGGCATGGACATGGAGCTGCTGGACTGGCTCAACACCTACACCTTCCCGCAGGAGGCGCGCTACGCAGATCTGGCCTACGCAGAGCGGGCTTACACACACTTCGTGCAGGCGCTTCGCCGGAGTGTCACCACCCGAGCCGTGCTCTTTGCGACCATACACAGCGACGCCACAATCCTCCTGATGGAGAAGCTGGAGGCCAGCGGCCTGATCTCCTACGTCGGGCGCGTACAGATGGATCGCAACTGTCCGGATGTGCTGCGCGACCGCGACGTTGATGCTGCGCTGGCAGACACGGAGGCCTGGATTCAGACGGCCTGCGCACGTTTTTCGCGCACGCGCCCGATTATCACGCCCCGCTTTGCCCCCTCCTGCTCGCCCCAAATGCTGCGCGGGCTGCGGCGGCTGGTGGAGCGCTACCACCTTCCTGTGCAAAGTCATCTGTCAGAAAATGCCGCCGAGATCGCCCTGGTGCAGACGCTTTTCCCGGACAGCGCCTTCTATGCCCAGGTCTATGATCGCTTTGGGCTCTTCGGCGGCGACCATCCCTGCATCATGGCGCATTGCGTCCACTCCACCCCCGCAGAGGTGGAGCTGCTGCGCAAAAATGCGGTTTATGTGGCACACGCCCCGCCCTCAAACACCAACCTGGCCTCCGGCATTGCGCCTGCGGCGCGCTATCTGCGCGAAGGGCTGCGCATCGGCCTGGCCTCGGATGTCGCCGGGGGCGAAACCGAGGATCTGCTGCGCAGTGTGCAGGAGGCCATGCAGGTATCCAAGCTCTACTGGCGCCTGATTGACCAGCGCGTCTCGCCGCTGCGCGTGGAAGAGGCGCTCTATCTTGCCACGCTGGGCGGCGGCAGCTTCTTTGGAAAGGTCGGCAGCTTCCTGCCGGGCTATGAATTTGACGCCATCGTGCTCGATGACCGCGCGCTCACAACCGCGCTGCCCATGCAGCCGCGCGCCCGCCTTGAGCGCTGCCTCTGTCTGGCTGACGGGCGCCACCTGTGCGCAAAATATGTCCGCGGCCAGCGGCTCCTCTGAGCCCCGGCCACAGCGCGGCCCGCCTCTCTCACCGGAGAAGCGGGCCGCTGTGCTTTCCCGCGCCCGGTCTGTCCGAAAAGTGGAATAGCCCTCCGCTTCCGCGCATACCATGGTAGCACGAGACTGTGGGGAGGCTGAATATATGAGCAATATTTATGCGGACATTGCCCAACGAACCGGCGGCAACATCTACATCGGGGTGGTCGGCCCGGTTCGCACGGGGAAATCCACCTTTGTCAAGCGGATGATGGAGGCGATGGTCATTCCGGCCATTGAGGATCCTTACCAGCGCGAGCGGGCGCGTGACGAGCTGCCCCAGAGCGGCTCCGGCCGCACAATCATGACCGCTGAGCCCAAGTTTGTTCCGGAGGAGGCCGTCCAGATCTGTCCGGACGGAAACGCCCGGCTCTCCGTGCGTCTGATTGATTCCGTGGGCTATCTGGTGCCGGGTGCAATGGGCGCAACGGAGAACGGCGCCCCGCGTATGATTACCACGCCGTGGCTTGACCAGGAAATTCCGCTGGCACAGGCCGCAGAGCTGGGCACGCGCAAAGTCATGGAGGATCACTGCACCGTCGGCATTGTCGTGACCACCGACGGCAGCGTCACCGATCTGCCCCGCGCCGACTATCTCGAGGCCGAGGCGCAGGCGATTGCCGATATGCAGGCAACCGGCAAGCCCTTCGTGGTCGTACTGAATTCCCGCGCGCCGCAAAGCCCGGAAGCCCAGGCGCTGCGCGACCAGCTTGCACAAAGCTGCGGCGCGAGTGTCTTTGCCGCTGACTGTCAGGCAATGGAGGAGCCGGAGCTGCGCGCACTGCTGCGGGAGCTGCTCTACGCCTTCCCGCTGAGGGAGCTGCGGGTCTTTTTTCCCGCATGGGTGCAGGCGCTGGAGACTGAGAATCCGCTGAAAGCCAGTCTCTATGCCGCGCTGCGCCGCCACGCGGCAGAGATCTCCCGGCTGGCTGAAACCGAGGCCGCACTGCGGCAGGTCTGCGCACTGGAGCAGCTCTGCGGCTACCGCATCACGGAGCTGGAGCTGGGCAGCGGCACCGTTTCCTGCGAGCTGGACTTCCATGAAGGGCTGTTTTATCAGATTCTTGGTCAGAAGACCGGCTTCACCATTGAGAATGACGCGCAGCTTTTGTCTCTTCTCGTGTCGCTGGCACAAATCAAGCAGCAATACGACAAAATCGCCGTTGCGCTGGATGAGGTGCGCGCCACCGGCTACGGCATTGTGCTGCCCACGGCGGAGGAAATGCATCTGGAGGTGCCGGAAATCGTGCGAAAGGGCAACGCCTACGGCGTGAAGCTGCGCGCCAGCGCACCATCCATCCATCTGCTGCGGGCGGATATCAAAACGGAGATCAGCCCCATGGTGGGCGACGCACAGCAGTCCGAGGAGCTTGTGAAATATATGCTTGGGGAATACGAGGGCAACACGGAGAAGCTCTGGGAAAGCAACATCTTCGGCAAGTCGGTTTTCGAGCTGGTTAACGAGGGCCTGAGCAGCAAGCTGCGCCGGATGCCGGAGGATGCGCGCTACAAAATCAAGGATGCGCTGGCGCGCATCATCAACGAGGGCGCAAACGGTTTGATCTGTCTGCTGCTCTAGAGCTTAGACGGGCGACATTCGGCGTTTGCTGAATCTCGCCCGTTTCTGCGTGGGGCGCCCGATTGACTTTCCTCCGCGCTCCCGCCGGAATGGACGCAAACCGGACAGGCCCATGCTATAAGGCGTCAAACACTCCCCGCGATGCAGGAACCATACATTTTTTACATTTTGACAGATATTGTAAGCTGACTTTTGAATGCTTGTGCGGGATTGGCTCTTGACTTTACACAGGGGTATATTTATAATAATGTGTGCTGAAAAAACGGGAAAAGAGTCTAAAAATGAAAAAACATATCAATAAAACATATATCAATCGCCGTCTGGCCAAGCTGCGCCAGACGGAGCAGGATTTTGCGGCCGTCTACCGCGAGATGTTCTCCCTTGGAGACTGGCTCATGGCGGAGTACAGCGACGGCTCCCGCGTCTGCCGCTGCACCTACGCCGAGGTTGCCCGCCGCTGCGACACCATTGCCGCCGGGCTGAGCCAGCGCATCGGCGCGACGCACGCCTACGTCGGTCTGGAGATGGAAAACTGCGTGGACTGGATCGTTGCGTTCTGGGCCATTCTGCGCAGCGGCAACAAGCCCTACCTGGTCAACTGCCGCCACACCAAAACACTTTCCGACTCCATTCTGAAGTCGCTGCATGTGCGCTATGTGGTTTCGCTGCAAGCCGGCCAGCTCGACGCGCAGTACATCACCCTCGACACGCTCCAGAGCGATGCGCCCTTCACCGAGCAGTGGGAGGACGAAATCGCCCTCTCCACCTCTGCCACCAGTATGAAGCAGACCATCTGCTTCTACCACGGCGCGCAGATTTGCGCGCAGCTTTTCAACAGCAGCAGCATCGTCAAAGAATGCCCGCAGATGTTCGACTCCTACCACGGCGAGATCAAGCAGCTCGCGTTCCTGCCCTTCTACCATGTTTTCGGTCTTTTTGCGGTCTATTTCTGGTTCAGCTTCTTCGGCGCTTCGCTTGTCTTCCTTCCGGATTTCGCGCCGGATACCATTCTGAAAACCGTCCGCAAGTTTGAGGTCACGCATATTTTCGCCGTGCCGATGCTCTGGCACAGCGTGGAAAAGCAGATCAACCGTCAGATTTCCCGCGCCGACGAGAAAACGCAGGCCCGCTTCCAAAAGGGTCTGGCAACGAGCAACCGCCTGCAAAACACCTTCCCCATTCTGGGCAGACGCCTGGCGCAGCGCATTCTGGCGCAGGTCAACGAGAAGGTCTTCGGCCCCAGCCTGCGCTTCTGCATCAGCGGCGGCAGCTATCTGCGCCCCTCCGCGCTGGAACTCATCAACGGTCTGGGCTACCCGCTGCACAACGGCTACGGCATGAGCGAAACAGGCATCACCTCCGTGGAGCTGCGCAAGCGTCCCCGTGACCGGAACCGCAACTCCATCGGCCGCCCCTTCGCCTCCCTCGAATACCGCCTGACGCCGGAGGGCATCTGCCAGATTCGCGGCGCCTCGATCAGCCCGCTGCGCATGGTGGATGGGCAGCTTCTCCCCGTGGAGGACTGGCTGGAAACCGGCGACCTGATGGAATGCCGCGACGGTTACTACTACATCAAGGGACGCCGTGGCGATGTGGTCATCGGTGAAAACGGCGAAAACATCAATCCCGATCTGATTGAGCAACGCTTCACCCTGCCGGATGCGCTCAGCTTCTCCATTCTGGGTCTGCCGGACGCAGAGGGCACTGAGGTGCTGTCGATGGTCGTGCAGCTCCATCCCTACCTGCCCGCCCGCCGCGTGGAGGCGCTGATGCAGCAGATCTATGCGCGCAACCGCGAGCTGGATATGACGATGCAGGTGCGCCAGTTCTACACCACCCTCAACCCCATCGCTTCGGAAACCGCAATCAAGGTCAGCCGTCCCTGGCTCCGCCGCGCGATTGACGAGGGCCGCGTAACGCTCTCGAGCTTCGCGGATTACCGCGCGCAGCGCGCCGACACCGACGAGCTGGACACGCCCCTTGCGCAGCGCGTCCGCGCGCTGGTTGCCGACGCGCTGGAGCTGACGCCCGATGCCATCGGCCCGGATGCCCACTGGATTTTCGATCTTGGTGCAACCAGCCTGCAATATTTCGAAATTCTCACCGGCCTGGCGGAGGAATTCTCCCTGACCACCCCCAGCGATCAGGACAGCTATTGCTACACCGTCCGGGAAATCTGCCAGTATATCGAGGAGCAGCTTTGACATGAAAAAGAAGCCCAGCTATTTGCTTCTCGGCTTTGCCAAGCTCACCGGCTGGCTTCCGGCTCTGCTTCTCTTCAAATGGAAGCTGCGCCTGGAGTCCGGCGCGACGCGACGCCTGCCAAAGCCCTGCATTCTGGTTTCCAATCACACCTCGCTGCTGGATTTCGTGCTGTATCTGGCCATTTTCCCCTTTCAAACCCTGCGCTTTCTGATGGCTGAGGTACTGTTTCGGAAGGGCAGCGCCTTCTCCCGCTTCCTCTACGCCATGGGCGGCATCCGCGTGGATCGCGACGCATTCGCCTTCGGCTTTGTGGGGCAAGCCCTGCAGGTGCTGGAGCAGGGTGGCATCGTGGGCATCTTCCCCGAAAGCCGCCTGCCCGTCAACGGTGTTCCCTTTCCCTTCAAGCCCAGCGTGGTGCAGATTGCGCTGCACACCGACGCGCCGATTATCCCGGTCTATACGGACGGCAACTACGGCCTGCTGCGCCGCGCCCGCGTCGTCATCGGCGCGCCGCTTGATCTGCGCGCGCAGTGCCACAGCGAGACCCCGGATGCGGCAGAGCTGGCCGCCCTGACGCAGTCGCTTCAGGATCATGTCTATGGTCTGAAGGCGCTGCTGCCCTGAGGTGCAATTGCTATGAAACAGTCCAATTCTTCTGCCGCCAGTGCACTGAGCTGGCGGCACCTGCCCATGGATCTTGGGCGGCTGATCTGCCTGCCCTGCCTGCCGTTCTTCCGCGTCCGGCGCATCCGTCCGGATGGCAGCCCCTACCGCGGCCGACTCCATGGCGGCAAGCTGCTGGTGTCCAATCACGTCGGCTTTGCCGACCCCTTCTGGATGGGCTCCTGCTTCTGGTACCGGCGGGTCTTCTTCCTTGCCTCCGAGAAAATCATGGGCCGGAAATTGCAGGCGTTTCTGCTTCGCGGCATGGGCTGCATCAAAATCGACCGCAACATCTCCGACATTGAGGGCATTCGCAAGGCGGCCGCCACCGTAAAAGCGGGCCACTGCCTGACCGTTTTCGCCCAGGGCGGCATCGACCGCAGCGGCGACCTGCGCGCCATCAAATCCGGCGCCATTCTGCTGAGTCTGCGCACCGGCGCGGATATCATCCCCATCTACACCAGAAAGCGCCGGCATTGGTACGAGCGTCAGCTCGTGGTCATTGGGGAGCCGTTCCAGTGCAGCGCGCTCTGCCCGCGCAAAATGCCCAGTATGCATGACATCGAGCAGCTCTCCGACGCGCTGCTTGCCCGTTTGGAGGCATGTAAAAATACCTATGACACATGGAAAGGATCAATTGTATGAGTACCACAGATCGCCTGAAGGCTCTGATTGACCGCGTCTTCGAGGGGGAGCTTGACACCTCCGCGCTGACCCCCGCGTCCCGGCTCCGGGAGGATCTTGGCATGAGCTCCATCGGGATGCTCTACATGGCCATGTCATTGGAGGAGGAATTCAACATCAGCCTGAACAACGATGATTTCGGCCGTCTGCTGACGCTTGGTGACGTCATTGCCCGCGTCGAGGGGGCATAAAAAAAGAGAACGGCCTCAGCCGTTCTCTCTTTGAATCAATTCAGCCAGCTCGTCAAAGGTGACGAATTCATAGCCCTCGCTTTGCAGCATCCGGATGATGTCCTCAACCTTCGCGGCAAAGCGCCGATGGCCATAGTTCAGATAAAACTGGTCATAGCTCCGCAGGCCGGGAATGATCGGCACCGGCTCCCGCGAAAGCTCAAAGGGATGGAGATAGAACACATAGTAGTCATGCGTGCGCAGATAGCGCCGGATAGCCTGCTTCATCACCACCCAGTTGAACAGTCGCACATAGCCGCCGCCGGAAATCGGAAAATTCATGCCAAACAGCCGCCCATGCGACAGGCCGAATTCGCAGAAATCCCGGTCGTGGAACACGCCGGTCGTGATTTCCAGATAGCCGCCCATGTCCATGTGCACCGTGTGGCGCGCGGGGGAGAAATCATTGCGGCTAGCGTCATAGCGGAAGCCCAGGCTGCGCAGAATGTCCAGCCGCTCGTTATCCAGGCTGAAGCAGGGCGCACGATAGCCGCGGATGCACACGCCGAATTCCCGCTCCAGAAAGCACTTGGCCTCCGCAATTTCCCGGCGGAAGCGCTCCGGCTCCATCAGCAGCGGCGCAACATGGCTCCAGCCATGCAGCGCCATCTGATGCCCGCGCGCAATGCACCGGCTGAGCTTGTCGCGCATCTGCAACGCTGTTCCGCAGAGCGTGAACAGCGTTGCGCGGATGCCATAGCGCTCGAGAAGCCGGATATAGATGTCAAAGCCATCGAGCATCTCGGCTGTCACCGGGATGCCCGCGTTGGCAACGCATTCGGTATCCGAAAAGCGCTCCAGATCCATTGTAAAAACGGCGAACTTTCTGTTATTCATCCGCAAGGAACTCCCGAATTGCCTGATCGTACTGCTGCGGATTACTCAGCCGCAGGTGCGAATGCCGCCCTTTGGCGAACCAGACAATGCGCTTATCTGGGCTGGCGCAGAGGCGGAACAGCTTCCGGCTCTTGGGCGGGATGGAAAAGGCATCCTGCTCACCAAAGAGGAACAGCGCGCGCTGGTGCAGCTTCTTCACCAGGCGGCGCGGTGCCTGGCGCACGACATTGGTGCGGGTGTGCAGCCAGATTTCCAGCATCACCAGATCCAGCACCGGGAACACCGGTCGATGGTCTGCAATCATATGCCGCTTGAAGCTCTCGCGGAAGCTCATGTAGCTTCCCTCGGCCACAAAGCCCCGCAGCTCCTTCGGGCAATCCCTGCGCGCCATCGCCAGGTAGCCCGCGTTGCTTCCGATGCAGATTCCATGCAGATAGATCGACTCCATCCCGCATTCCTGAATCAGGAAGCGCAGCCAGACCATCAGATCGCGGCTCTCGGCCACGCCGACGGTGCTGTATTTGCCGCCGCTCCTGCCGTGGCAGCGGGTGTCAATCACCAGCACGTTCATGCCGGCCTGCTGATAGGGCGGGGCAAAGAAATAGGAATAGCACAGGCTCTCACTGCGCCCCGGCAAAATCACCACGCAGCGCCGGGAACCGAAATCATACAGCTCGCCATAGAGCTCCAGGCCCTCATTCTGAACCTGCACCTCGCGCATGGCCGCGCGGTGCTCCCGCGCCCAGGCCATGCCGCTCTCCCACATGGCAAGCTGCTCCGCATCCCCCGGCGCAGAGCAGGCGCGTCCCCATTTTTCCGGCTCCGTGCGCACAAGCTGCGTGCGATAGACCCGCCGGGCAATCGGCACGGTGTAGGCCAGCATAACAATCACTCCGCCTGCCAGCAATACGGCAAGGCCGATCCAAACATACAGCATAGGCTTCATTTCTCCTTCTATCCACTTGGTCAGCAGGAGCTATTATAGCAGATGCCCACGAATTTTGCACTATGTTTTTACTTTTTTTCTACTTTTGTTGAAAAATGCGCACAGATGTGTTATCATTATGTCAAAAGCGACAACGATGTCGTTAATTGAAATGAGGTAACACGATGGCAAATTATGTTATTATTCCCGACAGCTCCTGCGACCTGCCCGCCAGCCTGCGCGAACGCTTTGGCATTCCCGATTATCTGCGCGGTGTGATTTATTTCCCGGATGGGCACGAGGAGCCCTGTGACCTGGACTGGGGCAGCATCAGCCCGGAGGATTTCTACGCCTCCATGAACAAGGGCAGCGCGCTCTACAAAACCGCCACCCCACCGATGGCCGAGACAGAGCAGATTTTTGAAAAATATCTCTCGCAGGGCATCGATGTGCTGAGCATTTCCCTGTCCTCTGCGCTCTCGAGCAGCTATCAGAATGTGCTGCTGGTTGCGCGCGATCTTCAGAAGAAATATCCGCAGCGCAAAATTTGCTGCGTCGATTCCCTGCGCTACTCCAACGCGCTGGCTCTGCTGACCATTCTGGCCTGCCAGAAGCGTGATGCTGGCCTCAGCATCGACGAAAACGTGGCCTATCTGGAGCAGATTCGCCACAGCATCCACCAGATGGGCCCCATGGACGACCTGTTTTTCCTGGTCAAGACCGGTCGCATCAGCAACGCCAAGGCATTCTTCGGCTCGCTGATCGGCGTCAACCCCATGGCCGACTTCAACCGCAGGGGTCTCAGCGAGGTGCTTGTGAAAATGAAGGGGCGCCGCGCCGCCTTTGACGCAACGCTGCGCTACATGGAGCGCACCGCCGTAGACCTTTCTGACCAGACGCTCTTCATCGCGCATTCCAACCGCGCTGCCGCAGCAGAGCAGTTGGCTGAGCTGATCCGCACGCGCTTCTCCCCGAAGGAGATTATCATCAATCCTGTGGGCATGGCCTGCGGCGCCTCTGTCGGCCCCAGCCTTGTGGCCGTCTACTATATCGGTCAGCCCATCAGCGAGGATTTAAGCACCGAAAAGGAAATTATGGCAGAAATTTCTGCCGCCCAAAAGAAAAAATAAACGGAGGATTGTATCATGAGCAACATTGTAATTTTTGGCGACTCGACCTGCGATCTCGGCCCGGAGCTGCGCGCAAGGTACGACATTCAATATCTGCACATGAATTATGTCGTGGATGAGAAGGAGTACCCCGCCTCACTGGACTGGGACGCCCAGACCGCCAAGGCCTTCTATGACCTGATGCGCAACGGCAAGCGCGTGCGCACCACACAGGTTGCCCGTGATACCTATGAGGAAGCATTTTCCAGATGCCTTGGGGAGGGCAAGGATGTGATTTACATCGGCTGCTCCTCGGCGCTCTCCGGCTCCATCAACCAGGCAAAGCTCATCGCGCAGGAGATCGCGCCCAAGTTCCCGGCGCAGCAGCTTTTCTGCATCGACGCGCTCAACAGCTCACTCGGCCAGGGGCACATGCTCATCCGCGCCGCACAGCTTCGCAGCGAGGGCCGCAGCGCCGCAGAAATTGCGGAATATATTGAGGCCAACAAGCTGCGCGTGAATCAGTATGCCACCGTCGAAACGCTGGAATATCTGCGCCGCGCCGGACGCGTCAAGGCGTCCAAGGCCTTCTTCGGCAATCTCTTTGGCGTCAAGCCCATCATTCTCTCCGACCGCATCGGTCAGAACTATGCCTTCAAAAAGGCAAAGGGCACGCTGAACGCCCGCAAGGAGGTCGCCGCCCAGATTGTCGCCGCCGCCGTTCATCCGGAGGAGCAGACGCTTTACATTTCCCACGCCGACACCCTCGACGGCGCGGAGTTCATTCGCGACGAAATTCTGCGTCAGGTTTCCTTCCGCGACGTCTACATCAACCACATGGCGCCCATTGTCGGCGCCTCCGTCGGCCCCGGCACCATCAATGCCTACTGCGTGGGCGACGAGGTCACCATCCTGGGTGACGAATAAATCAGAGTAAGGATATCACCACATGAATAGCACCCAAATCAGCGGCCGCCTGTTCGGTCTGATGCTCACCAACGGCTACCGCAATCTCAAACGAAATATTGAGGTCATTGACAATCTGAATGTATTCCCTGTCCCGGACGGCGACACCGGCACCAACATGACCATGACGCTGGGCGGCGGTATCAGCACCATCACGGGTGAGGAATGCGCAGTCGGCACACTGATGCGCCGCCTTTCGCGCGGCACTCTGCTGTCCGCGCGCGGCAACTCCGGCGTGATTCTCTCGCAGTTCGTGCGCGGCATGGCCAACGCCGCCGAGTCCAAATCCGCGCTGCTTGTGCCGGATTTTGTGGAGCTGATGCGCTCCGGCGTGGACTGCGCTTATGGCGCCGTCATCCGCCCGGTGGAGGGCACCATTCTGACCGTGATGCGCGAGGGCGCGGAGCTGTTGCAGCGTCAGCTTGACAGCATCGCAGATTTTGAGGACTGTTTCCGCCGCCTGATTGCGCAGATGAAATACACCCTGAACAAGACGCCGGAGCTTCTGTCTGTTCTCAAGGAGGCCGGTGTCATTGACAGCGGCGGCGCGGGCCTGATCTGCATCTTTGAGGGCATGGAGATGGCTCTGCGCGGCGAGCTTCTGGACGAAGCGGACGCCGCCGAGGCAGCGCCGACCTTCCTCCAGACGGGTGCCGCCGCCTTCGGCCCGGACAGCGTGCTGGAATATGGCTACTGCACCGAGTTCATTCTTCAGCTTCTTCACGCCAAGACGGACATCGCCGCCTTCCGCCTTGCGCCGGTCATCGCCGCTCTGGAGGAGATGGGTGATTCCCTCGTGGCCGTTCAGGACGGCGACCTCGTGAAAGTACACATTCACAGCTTTGAGCCGGAAAAGGTTCTGGCCTACGCCCGCCAGTTCGGTGAGTTTGTCACCATCAAGATTGAGAATATGTCCGTCCAGCACAATGAGAGCATGGCGCAGCAGCCGCCGGAAAAGCAGCCCTACGCCGTGGTTGCCGTCACCTCCGGCGCAGGCGTGGCGGATTATTTCAGTCAGATTGGCGTCAATCTGTGCATTGAGGGCGGCCAGACGCAGAATCCCTCCGCAGAGGCCTTCCTGCAGGCCTTTGACCAGCTTCATGCTGAGCACATCCTCGTTCTGCCCAACAACTCCAACGTGGTCATGACCGCGCGCCAGGCCGCCGCGCTCTGTCCGCAGGCCGACGTGCAGGTGATTCCCACGCGCTCCATTGCAGAGGGCTACTCCGCCCTGTCAATGATGGATCCCACGGCCTCAACCGTGGAGGAGCTGGTGCGCAGCATGTCCGACGCAATCCACTGCGTCACCACCGGCTATGTCACAACCGCCACCCGCGACACCTGCATGAACGGTCTGGAAATCCACCGGGGTGACTGGATTGGTCTGGATGATGAGACCATCCGCGCAGTATCCGGCGACAAGTGCAGCGCCGCGCTGACCCTGCTGCGCAATCTGCCGGACATTTCGGACAAGCAGGTGCTCACCGCTTTTGTTGGCAAGGACGTCAGCGAGGCAGAGCTGCAACAGCTCCAGTCGGCGCTGGCTGCAGACTTCCCCCTGCTGGAAAGCGGCTTTGTCCGCGGCGGGCAGGAGGTCTATGCCTTCATTTTCTCTGTGGAGTGACGCAGATGCATAAAATTGTAATTGATCTTTATGGTGCGGACGCCGGCCCGCAGGTCATTCTGGAGGGCGTCGCGCTGGCTCTGCGCCGCAACCCCGATTTTGAGGTGGTGCTGGTTGGCGACAGCAGCCTGATTCTCTCTGCCCTGCCGCAAGCGCTGCTGCCGCGCGTCGCCATTGTGGACGCCCCGGACGCATTGAGCAACCACGATGCCCCGACCAGCATTCTTGCAGCCGACTGCAAATCCTCCATGCGCCTGGCACTGGAGCATCTGCGCCAGCATGACGACTGCGTCGGTCTGCTCAGCGCGGGTAACACCGGCGCGCTGATGCTGGGCGCAATCTTCCGCCTGGGACTGGTGCGCGGCATGAAGCAGCCCGCGCTGTGCAGCGCTCTGCCGCTGAAGGACGGGCGGCTCGTCTGTCTTGTGGACTGCGGCGCGACGATTGACTGTCAGCCCCGGGCGCTGGCGATGTTCGCCCTGCTGGGCGATGCCTATATGCGCTGCATGTGCGGTCTGGAGGCGCCCCGCGTTGCGCTGCTCTCCGTCGGCCGCGAGCCCGGCAAGGGCAATCCCCTGACGCTTGCCGCCTATCCCATTCTGGAGCGGCTGCCGCTGCACTTCATCGGCAACATTGAGGGCAGCGACTTCGCAGCCGGTGCAGCGGACGTGGTGGTCAGCGACGGCTTCTCCGGAAATATTCTGCTCAAGAGCACTGAGGCCACCGGAAAGCTGGCCGCCCAGCTTCTGCGCCAGATGGCCGACGGCCAGAGCCCGGAGGCCGCAGACGCGCTGCGCACGGCAGCCGACCGGCTCTACTACTGCTTTGATTTCAACTCGCGCGGCGGCGCAACCTTCCTGGGAACAAAGAAGCCCATTGTCAAGATGCACGGCTGCGCCAATCCGGAAACGGTCTGCGCCTGCGCAGAGCAGGTGCTGCGTCTGGATGCTGCGGCCTTCTCCACCCGCATTGCGGACACCGCTGCGCAGCTTCCCGAGACGCTCTAAAACGCCCACACAGCGCAGCCCGCCGTCTGCGGTGGCTGCGCTGTGTGCTCTTCGCGCAAAAAACAGGAGACTGTCGCAGCCATTCTGCAACAGTCTCCCTGTTCCATGTAGGAGCGCTCAGCGCCCCTTGCTTTCCTTGTTGATGTCGCGATAGCCGGCCTTGCGGACGAGCTTATGCAGAAAATACTCCGCGGGCAGCAGCAGAACCGCCGCCACATTGAAAGCCGGGAAAATAGCCCAGCGATAATAGAAACAAAGATAGGCGCAGGCCAGCGTATAGGCAATGAAGCGCATCAGCGTATACATGATGGTGCGCATCGTGTCTGCATAGCGCACACGCCGGAAGGCGATGAATTTATTCATCACAACCTCAAAGGCCACGCCCGTTGCGCCCGCCGTCGGCAGGATCACCAGCAAATGCTCCAATCCCTCCGGCAGCCGTGGCAGCGGCAGGAAGTGGTAGATCGCCATATCCATAAAAAGAATGCACTCCACAATCCAGATGGACGCAAAGGTCACCCACGCGCTGGCAAAGAGCCGCCGGTAGATGCGCAGCGTATCCAGAATCGGGTCAAAGTGAGACGAGCGGTTGCCGTCGATATAGATCGCGTCGATGGTCAGGGTTGTGATGGGGATGCCCTGCTTGTCGGCGTAGTAGAGCATGTTCATCTCATAGTCATACTTTTCGCCGCCCACCTTCAGCAGCCAGTCAATCTGCTCCACGGAGAAGCCGCGCAGCCCGGACTGATTATCCGAAAGATAATGGCCCGTCAGCAGCGTGTAGATCACGCGCGAAAGCGCATTGCCAAACCGGGAGCGCAGCGGCACCTCGCCATGCGGCTCGCGCACCGTCAGCACAAAGCGCGCGCCATGCTCCAGCTCGTCGCGCACGCGCAGGATGTCGCACACCTGATGCTGCCCATCCGCATCCGCTGTGATGAAGCATTTGCACTCCGGGAACAGGCGCTGAAGCTGCGACATGCCATATTTCAGCGCCGCGCCCTTGCCCATATTATCCGGCAACGCCAGCACGCACGCCTTCTGCGCAACGGTCTGAAAGACCCGCTCATAGTAGGCGCTGCTGCCGTCATTGACCACCAGAATGCTAAGCCCGCTCTCATGCAGCGCATCAACCAGGTGAATCAGCGCATCATCCGGCTTGTAGGCCGGGATCAGAACTACAGTTTCCATTTTCTTTCTCTCTCTCATTCTTGCTGCCCGCTGCGCGGGTGAAAAAGGCATTGATTTCCGCCATCAGGCGGCTGTTGGCCGAGCCGTCAGCCTCAAACATCAGACTGCTGTGGCCGTTCTGACCCGGGCGGGAACAGATCAGGTATTCCACCTGCGGGGCCGTGATCTCCTCCCGGTGCGACACCACAGAAAAGGCATTCAGTGGAATCACTGCGTCGGCATCACCATGGATCAGGAGCGCCGGGACGCTGCTTTCCGCAAGGGCGTGCGCGGCCGTCGCCTGCAGGGTCTGCCGGTCAAAGAGCGTGCTCTGGTAGAGCCACAGCAGCGGATAGCCCGCCCAGGCGATTGGGCCGAGGCGCTCCACCACCGGGCTGAGCACCCCCTCCATGGCGCTGTTGACGCCGCTGATGCTGACCACCGCCGTCACATCGTGCGCCAGCGCCAGCGCGCAGCAGACGGCATATCCGCCGCGGCTGTGCCCCAGAAGCAGCAGCTTCTCATAGCCAAAGCGCCGGTTTTCCTCCAGCCAGGCGAGAGCCGCATCCAGATCGCAAAGGGTCTGCGCAAAGCCCACGGCGGAGTCGCCACCGCTGGCGCAGCTCCCGGTCGGGTCGAAGGCAAAAACGCCCCAGCCATAGTCCAGCAGACTGCGAATCTGCTGAAGATAGTCATCCGCCCCGGCGCTGAAGCCAGGCACCAGCACGACCAGACCGTCGCGCCCACCTTCATAGAGATAGCCCTGAAGCAGATTCTCTCCGCTGCGGAATTGCAGCGTTTGCCGCTGCGCCAGCTCCGCCTGTAGCCCGCGCTGCTCCGGCGGGTCGTAGCGCGAGAAGGCCACGTCATAGGCCACCTTTGTGAAAGTCATGGACAACAGAAAGCATACCAGAATGGTGAAAAGCATAATAAAGCCACAGTCCTTTCGCAGTCTTTATCATCATTTTCACCAGGATTTACAAAAATAAACAGAAACAGTGAGGGAATTCCAATGCAACAAGCGCTCACCCTGCCCAGAGAATCCGCCGAGGAGCTCAGCCGGATTGAGGCTGCGCTGGCGCAGCGCGCCATAAGCGGCACACTGGCTGGCGACTGCCCGCTGGCATACACCTGGTACCCGGCGGCGCACAGCCGCGCCAGTGTGGTCGTGGTTCACGGCTACACGGAATTTATGCAGAAATATCAGGAATTCGCCTGGCTTTGCCTGCAAATGGGCTACAGCGTTTTTCTCTACGATCAGCGCGGGCATGGGCTCTCCGGCCGCGAGGCGGCAGAGCTGCGTCTGGCGCATGTTGAGCACTTCTTGGACTATGCGGCCGATCTGCACCGCGTGATGGAGCAGCTTGTCGTGCCGCAGAGCGGAGACCGGCCGATCTTCCTCTTTTCCCATTCCATGGGCGGCGCGGTTGCCGCGCTCTATCTGGCGGAGCACAACGCGCGCATTCAGCGCAGCGTGCTGGCCTCGCCCATGCTCTGCCCAAACACGCGGGGAATGCCGCGGCGTCTGCTGCGACACCTTGCGCGCAGCGCGGCCAGAAAGGACGGCTGGGCCGCACCCTTTCGCTACAGCGGCGATTTCGACCCGAATCCGGACTTCGCCCGCTCGGGCGACCTGAGCTACGTTCGCTTTGCGCGGAATCTGGAGATCCGCCGCGCCGATGCGCGCTATCAGAACGCCCACGCGACCAACGGCTGGATGGTGGAGGCGCTCTCTGTGCAAGACAGGCTGATGCGGTCTGAAACGCTGCGCAGGCTGACACACCCGATTCTGATTTTCAGCGCCGGGCAGGATCGCAGCGTGCGCATTGGCATTCAGCGGCGCTTCGCCCGCCGCTTGCCGCAGGCGGAGCTGATTACGCTGCCGGAATCCCGCCACTGCATCTTCACCGGCACAGGCGAAACGCGGGCACGCTTCTTCGAGGCGGTGTTCTCCTTCTACGAGGCCGGTTTATGATAAGGTAAGCAGCAGGCTCAGCCCTGCTGCTTTTTCTCTTTTCGAAACAGGCTCTTTGCCTGCTCCACCACAGCGCGGAGAAGCTCCTGACTGAGCGCGGGGCGCGTCTGCTCCTCCACCCGTAGCAGCCGCACCTGTCCATCCTGCACAACCAGGAAGGACAGCGGCGTCAGGCTGACCTGCGCGCCTGCGCCGGTTGGATTCTGCTTTTTCTTGCGGGCGACATCCGTGATGTCCGCGCCGCCGCCTGCAAAGCCTACGCTCAGCTTGGAGACCGGAATGACGGTCACGCCATCCAGCTCCATCTTCTCGCCCAGCACCGCATTGGCATCCGCCAGAGCCACCGCCTTATCCACCGTGAACTCCAGCACCCGGAGCAGGCTGCCGGTCTCAGGCTTCTTTGCTTCGTTGCTCATTTCCAGCCTCCTTATAGATTTCTTCCTCCACATTGCGCCGGATAATATGCGCAAGCGCCAGGGCCACATACCAGATTCGAACCGTGAGCTCCGCCTCCAGGGAGAAGCCGCCCACTGCGCGATCAAAGGCGCAGCCGATGGAAACCTCCAGCCCGCGCTCGCGCACCTTCATATTCCCCTCCACAAAGCCAATGAGGGGATAGACCACCGCGCAGACCGCGCCATACTCCATCGCAGCCTCAGCAGCATCCTCACCGGCGCAGACCGCGTTGATGCGCAGACGCCGCAGCGTGCAATATTGCAGCAGCCAGACCACGCGCTCAAGCAGCAGCAGGAGAATATGCACAATCTGCCCCGCCGTGGTGGAGATGCCGCTGTCCTCCACGCTGCGCTTCACCGTGCCCAGATCAGACAGGCGCGACAGGCCGGTCAGCTCCTTGGCGATGCGGACAATCGGGCTTTTGGGATTGGGGTGGCGGTCAAAGGTCAGAAAAAGAATCCGGTAAAGCAGCTTGATGCTGCCATCCTCACGCGTATAGAGCATGACGTGTACCGGAAGCAGCAGAATCAGGCAGATAATCAGCACGACCGCAGCCAGCACGATTCCCAGAATTTTCAGAACAAGCATACTGACCCGTCACCTCCCGCGTCCGCCGACACTGCGCAAGCATACACAATATCAATTGTATTGTACCTCAATTTTTTCCCGAATGCAACAGTTTTACACGCCAGGCTTGCATTTTCGCGCCGGTACGCTATAATAGGTGAAAAGGAGGTGTGCCATATGAGCTACCGATATTTCCAAAACCGGGCGTGCGAATACTTCCCCTGTCACGCGCACGCAAACCCCGAAAACTTCAACTGCCTGTTCTGCTATTGCCCGCTCTATGCCCTTGGCGATCAGTGCGGCGGTGCCTTCACCTACACCGATAGCGGCATCAAGGACTGCTCTGCCTGCCAGTTTCCCCACAAGGCGGAAAACTATGACAAGATCTGCGCGCGTTTTTCAGAGATTGTTGAAATTTGCAGAAAAACCGGAAAATAGGTCTTGATTTTTTCAGAAAAGTCGATACAATAATATCGACAAAACGATGTTGCAGGGAGTAGGAGCAGTGCGTTAAGTACCGGTCGGATGGGAGGTTGCCGCCGGGCGAAGGAGATTCGTCTCCGCGATACTGTTCCGCAACCGCCTGAGCAGGTGCCCCTACATTTCAGGGCATAACATCGTCCATATCTCAACCTCCTCCAAATGACTAGGGAGGAATTTTTTTATGTCCAAAGCAATTTGCGCCCAACCCAGAAGCAAAAATCGCACCGACACCCGCCGCATCGCCGTCTGCGCCCTTCTGTGCGCGCTGAACGTGCTCTTTGCCCGCTTCTTCACCGCTATGCCGACCGCTGTTGCGCGCTTCTCCGTGGAGGCGGTGCCGGTGGTGCTGGCCGGCTACTTCTTCGGCCCGATCTCCGGCATGATGGTCGGCTTTATCGGTGACATGGTCGGCTGCCTTTTCTCCCCCTTTGGCTGGGATCCCCTCATCAGCCTCTCGCCCATGCTCGTCGGTCTGTTCGGCGGTCTGCTGCGCCCCCTTGTCCGCCAGGCACGCAGCTTCCGGGACATCTGGCGCGTCGCGCTGACGCTTCTGCCCGCAAAGCTTCTGGGCTCTGTCTACTGGACAAGCCAGTGCCTTGTCTGGCTCGGCTACAGCAAGAAGGGTCTCGGCCTGCTGATGGGCACCCGCGCCATTGAAGCCGGTGTGGAGCTGCTGCTTGACACGCTGGTCGTTACCCTGCTGATCTCGACCGGCATGTTTGCCCGCGCCCGCCTGCTGCCCTACGAAAAGTCCCGCAGCGCCAATCCGCTGCACCTGACGGCGGGGATTCTTCTGATCGTGCAGGTGGCTGTGCTGGTTGTCGGTTCGCTGACACTCGGCCTTGGCTTTATGAACGCCGATCTGTCCGTCTGGACGCGGATCGGCTCCGCCGCCCTCTACTTTATCCCCGCAATTCTCAGCCTCATTGTGCTGACAATCAGTTTGATTCGAAACAGAGGAAATAAAAATGACGATAAATGAAGCATTAAGTTATATCCACTCCGTCTGCTGGAAGGGCTCCATCCCCGGTCTGGGCCGCACGCAGGAGCTCCTGCGCCGCATCGGTGATCCGCAGGATCGTCTGAAGTTCATCCACATCGCCGGTACCAACGGCAAGGGCTCCACCGCTGCGATGCTCGCCTCCATTCTGCGCACCGCCGGCTACCGCACGGGGCTTTATACCTCGCCCTATATCATCTGCTTCAATGAGCGGATGCAGGTCAATGGCGAAATGATCTCTGACGCCGAGCTGGCGGAAATCACCGCCTTCGTCCGCCCCCATGCGGAAGCCATGGCCGATCATCCCACGGAATTTGAGCTGGTCACCGCCATCGCAATGGAATACTTTGCCCGCCAGCGCTGCGACCTCGTCGTGCTGGAGGTCGGTATGGGCGGCGAGCTGGACTCCACCAACGTCATCCATACGCCGGAGGTCTCCGTCATCACCAACATTGGTCTGGATCACACGGAGGTTCTGGGCGACACGCTGGAGAAGATTGCGGCTGCCAAGGCCGGGATCATTAAGGGTGGCGACGCCGTGCTCTATCGCGGCATCCCGTCTGTTGAGCAGGTCTTTGCCGCGCGCTGCGCCGCAACCGGCACCCGCCTCCATTTCGCTGACTTTGACCACCTCACCCCAGTGCGCAGCAGCTTCGCCGGACAGGTCTTTGACTGCGGCGCGCGGGAGGGGCTTGAAATTCCGCTGCTGGGCGCGCACCAGCTCCGCAATGCTGCGGTTGTCCTGGCCACCATCGACGCCCTGACCGCAAAGGGCTGGCGCATCAGCGAGGCGCAGCTTCGCGAGGGCTTGCGCCGCGTCGTCTGGCCCGGCCGCTTTGAGCTTCTGCGCCACGATCCCATCTTCTTTGTCGATGGCGGGCACAATCCGCAGTGCATGGCGGCACTGGCCAAAAATCTGGAGGACTATCTGCCCGGCCGCAGCATCACCGCCCTCACCGGCGTCATGGCGGACAAGGACTATCTGGATATGTACCGCCTGGTCGCCCCCTATATCAGCCGCTTTGTCACCGTCACGCCGAATAACCCCCGCGCGCTGCATGCCGACGCGCTGGCGCAGCAGCTTGCGCCCTTCGGCAAGCCGGTGGTTGCCTGCGCCAGTGTTGCAGAGGGTGTCCGCCACGCCATGGAGCAGACCCCCGCAGACGGCGCCGTCGTTGCCTTCGGCAGTCTCTATATGGTTGGCGATATCCGCAGCGCCGTTGGCGTCTGAGCAGTCGCTTTCAGCAATCGCAGGAGAAAATCAGAGAATACTCTGATTTTCTCTTGCGATTTCGACTTTTTTATGATATATTTTTAGGTTGTAAGCAAATCTAAACTGTAAGTGCGGCGTCGTCCGCCGGAAAGGACTGTGTTCCATGTCTGATCAAAAAAATATTCGTAACATAGCAATTATTGCCCACGTTGATCACGGTAAGACAACACTGGTCGATGAAATGCTCAAACAGGGTGGTATCTACCGCGAAAATCAGGCGGTTGTGGACCGCGTGATGGACTCCGGCGATCTGGAGCGCGAGCGCGGCATCACCATTCTTGCTAAAAATACAGCAGTGCACTATAAGGGCACGAAAATCAACATCGTTGACACGCCGGGCCACGCCGACTTCGGCGGCGAGGTTGAGCGCATTCTGAAAATGGTCAATGGCGTCATCCTGCTGGTTGATGCCGCTGAGGGCCCGATGCCGCAGACGCGCTTCGTGCTGCAAAAGGCGCTCGAGCTCGGTCACAAGGTCATCGTCGCAATCAACAAGATCGACCGCCTCGACGCCCGCATTGAGGAGGTTATGGAGGAGATTCTCGAGTTGCTGCTCGACCTGAACGCCACGGAGGAGCAGTTTGACTCCCCGACGCTCTTCTGCTCCGCCCGCCAGGGCATCGCCGCTTTCAGCCCGAACGAAGCCGGCGTCAACCTCGATCCTCTCTTTGACACGATTGTGGACTATATTCCCGCGCCGGGCGGCAACGCCGACGAGCCGCTGCAAATGCTTGTCTCCTCGATTGACTACAATGAGTATGTCGGCCGGATTGGTATTGGCCGGATTGAGCGCGGCACCGTTCGGCAGAATCAGGAGATTGCAATCTGCGACTATCATGACCCCAGCCAGCAGGCGAAGGGCAAGATCGTTGCCCTTTACGAGTTCGACGGACTGGGACGCAAGCCCATCACGGAGGCCTCTGCCGGCGAAATCGTCGCCTTCTCCGGCATGGCTGATATCACCATCGGCCGCACCATCTGCGCAACAGAGCAGCCCGAGCCCCTGCCCTTTGTCCGGATTTCCGATCCGACCATCGAAATGACCTTCTCCGTCAACGACTCTCCCTTCGCCGGGCGCGAAGGAAAGTACGTCACGTCGCGCAATCTGCGCGACCGCCTTTTCCGCGAGCTGCTGAAAGACGTCTCGCTGCATGTTACCGAACAGGGTACAGACAGCTTCAATGTCGCAGGACGCGGCGAAATGCACATCTCAATTCTGATTGAGACAATGCGCCGCGAGGGTTATGAGTTCCAGGTCAGCACGCCGCGCGTACTGACCAAGGTGATTGACGGCAAGGTCTGCGAACCGATTGAGCGCATGGTTGCCGACGTTCCGGAGGCCTCGATGGGCAGCGTCATCGAAAAAATGGGCCGCCGCAAGGGTGATCTTCTGTCAATGAACCCCGTCGGCAGCCGCTACCGGCTGGAATTCCTCGTGCCGTCGCGTGGTCTGTTTGGCTACCGCAGCGAATTCCTGACCGATACGCGCGGTGAGGGCATCATGTCTTCCGTTCTGGATTCCTATGCACCTCTCAAGGGCGAAATTGAGCGCCGCAAGACCGGCTCTCTCGTTGCCTTTGAAACTGGCGAAGCCTGCACCTACGGGCTCTATAACGCGCAGGAGCGCGGCCAGCTCTTCATTGGCCCCGGCACGGACGTCTATGCGGGCATGGTCGTTGGTATCTGCTCCAGAAATGAAGATATGAACGTGAATGTCTGCAAAAAGAAGCAGCTCACCAACATGCGCGCCTCCGGCTCTGACGAGGCTCTGCGCCTCACAACGCCGAAGCTTCTCTCGCTGGAGCAGAATCTGGAGTTCCTTGCCGACGACGAGCTTCTGGAGGTTACGCCAAAGAGTCTGCGCATCCGTAAGCGCGAGCTTGACCATGCGATGCGTATGCGTCAGCTTATGAAATCCCGCAACAATCAGTAACGGACAGCATGGCATAAGGCGGGACGGTTTACACTGCCCCGCCTTATACTAATATTCGTTCTTGATCATAAAGAAGGTGCTGCGTATGAGGCAGGCACCAAACAGGAGATATCATGGTGATTCAATGTGTGTGGGAGCATAACGGGAACGACACGCTGCTATATGCCGAAAATTTCATTGGGGCATATGCCCGTGGCGAAAGCCTGGAAATCGCAAAAGCAAAGTTGCCTGGGGAGATTGCGTCTTATCTGAGATGGCTGAGCAGGGATTCATCCGATCAGAACCTCGACATCCTGATCATTGGTGAGAAAGCATCTGCGCTCGCCATTCAGGATGCAGACTCCGACGTACTTTTTGAAAGCGAGAAAGCAGCGTTGACCCCAGCGGAATATGCGCATCTAAAGGCACTGGCACTGAAATCGGCAGCAGATTTCCTCACCTTGTATGATTCAATCCCGGACAAGCGCGCCACCTCTGCTGCGGCACGAGCGACCTTCTATGGCCAGGTTCCCCGCTCAGCAGACGAAATGTATACACATACCCAGAGCGTGAATGCATACTATTTCGCGGAGATCAACGTGGAGGCCGACAATCGCGGCAGCATTTATGAATGTCGCAATCGCGGATTTGAAGCCCTGGAGCGGCAGGACGATTATCTTCAAAACAGCGTAATTGAAGGAAGCTATGGCGAGTCCTGGACGCTTCGCAAGGTTCTGCGCCGCTTCATTTGGCACGACCGCATTCATGCCAGAGCGATGTACCGAATGGCAGTAAAGGTCTTCGGCCCCAAACATGTGGCAAATCCATTTTGCTTCGAGTATTAAAAACTGAATTTTCTTGTGCAACGGAAAAGGCGACAGGATTTCTGAGATTACCAGAGATCCTGTCGCCATATTTCTGCAAACACAGCAATAGAAAAGAACACACTCAACTGAGTGTGTTCTCAATGTTGGCGTTACCTATTTTCACA
>CAYXIN010000017.1:0-29321 GCA_964465395.1 uncultured Oscillospiraceae bacterium
CGATATGCGTTAGTATGCACAGTCAGTATGCATCCTGCGTATATATATATATATATATACGAACACCATATATTCTAACACCCGTCCTGACGACTGTCAAGCACTTTATTGTGCAGTTTTATCAAAAAATCAACAACTCGCAGTGCGGTAGAATATATAAATTGATCCTGCAATTATTATAAGGCTGCAAGACCCCGCAGTCACCTGCTGTGACAGTTCTCCCAAGGGGAGGGCCCGGAGCTTTGGCACATATCCAAATATAAAAGTGGAGCGTATCGATACCGATACGCTCCACGAGCTGTTTCACAGGCATCCCCCCGAAGCCGGGGATGAATTCCCGCTTATTTCTTTTCGCTCTCTGCAAGCTCCTTCAGTGCATCCTTACGGCTGAAGTTCGCGCGGCCCTTCTCATCAAAGCCCATAAACTTGACCCAGGTCATGTCACCGATGTTCAGCACATCCTCAACCTTTTCCACGCGGCGGTTCTCAAGCTTGGAGATATGCACCATGCCTTCATGACCCGGCGCGATTTCGACAAATGCACCAATGGGCAGGATGCGAACGACCTTACCATAATAAAGCGTTCCAACCTCCGGCACAAAGCAAATGTCGTCGATCATCTTCTTGGCGGCATAGCCTGCGGCAGAATCCACAGCAGCAATGAAAACATTTCCATCGTCGTCAATGTCAACCTTCGCGCCGGTATCTGCGCAGATCTTCTGGATGGTCTTGCCACCGGAGCCGATGACCTCGCGAATCTTCTCAACCGGGATCTTCATGGAGATCATCTTGGGTGCAAACTCGGACACATCCGGACGCGGCTCTGCGATGCAGGGCAGCATCACCTGCTCAAGAATCTCCAGACGCGCCTTGCGGCAGCGCTCAAGCGCATCGGCAATGATCTCCATCGTCAGGCCCTTATTCTTCAGATCCATCTGAATTGCAGTAACGCCCTCGGTGGTACCGGCGACCTTAAAGTCCATCTCGCCATGGAAGTCCTCAACGCCCTGAATGTCGGTAAAGGTTCTCCACTCCCCTGTCTCCTGGTCAGAAATCAGGCCGCAGGAGATACCGGCAACCGGGCGCTTGATCGGCACACCGGCATCCATCAGCGCCAGGGTCGAGCCGCAGATCGAGCCCTGAGAGGTCGAGCCATTGGAGGAAAGCACCTCGGAAACGACACGGATTGCATAGGGGAATTCCTCCACAGAGGGGATAACAGGCAGCAGCGCCTTCTCAGCCAGAGAGCCATGACCGATCTCGCGGCGGGAGGTGGAGCGGGCTGCGCGGGCCTCACCGGTGGAGAATGCGGGGAAGTTATAGTGGTGGATATAGCGCTTCGTTTCCTCGGCGTAGATGGTGTCAAGCTTCTGCGCAGCGGAGAGGGTATTGAGCGTGCAGACAGAAAGCACCTGCGTCTGGCCACGCGCAAAGAGTCCGGAGCCATGGACGCGCGGCAGAACGCCGACCTCTGCATCCAGCGGACGGATTTCATCCATCCCGCGGCCATCGACGCGCTTACCGGCCAGCAGCCACTTCTTGACAACCTTCTTCTGCATCTTATACAGGCAGACATCAATGTGGACATCAAAGTCCTCATACTTCTCCGCAAACTTCTCCGCAAAATCGCGGCGCGCGGCAGTCAGGCGCTCCTCGCGCACATTCTTGTCGTCTGTATCGAGCGCATACTCAATCTGATTCATGCCATAGGCGCAAAGCTCGTCGAGCAGCGCATGGTTAACCGCCGCCTTTTCGAAGGTGAACTTCGGCTTGCCGATTGTCTCAACAATCGTGTTAATGAAGCGGACGACCTCCATATTGGTCTCGTGGGCAACGCGGATGCACTCGTAGACAATGGCCTCCGGCGCTTCCTTGGCCTCCGTCTCAATCATGACGACCTTCTCAAAGGTAGAGGCGATGCAGACGAAGCAGTCACAGGCATTGCGCTGCTCGGTGGAGGGGTTGACAATATACTCGCCATCCAGATGGGCAACATTGGTCGTGGCGACCGGGCCGTTCCAGGGAACATCAGAGCAGGCAATGGAGATGAAAGCGCCCAGGGAGGCGACAATCTCCACCGGGTTCTCATAGTCGTTGGCCAGCACCGTGCAGGTAACGACCACATCGTTACGCAGCTCATCGTCAAACAGCGGGCGCATCGGACGGTCAATAATACGGCTGTTCAGAATGCCGCGCTCGGAGGGCTTACCCTCGCGGCGGTTGAAGCTGCCGGGAATGCGGCCGACCGAATACATTCTCTCCTCAAACTCAATCGTCAGCGGGAAATAGTCAATGCCCGGCTTGGGGTCCGGCGAGCAGGTCACAGTGGTCAGCACCGTGGTATCACCATAGCGGCAGATGCACTCGGCATTGGCCAGCTCCGCGACCTTTCCGGTTTCCACGGTAAAGGGGCGACCGCCAATGACAGTCTCAAACACATGGTGATTGGGGTATTGCTTTCTGGTAATCATGAGATTTCCTCCTTTGTTGTGTTGTTCACGGGAGGTTTAGCACTTGAAGACGGGCACGTTGCGCACATGCGCATCTTCAACTGCTAAACGTCACTCCCGTGAGGGACTGTGAAAATGGGCGACCGCAAGGGCCGCCCATCGGGTTACTGAATTACTTACGGATGCCCAGACGAGCGATGATGGAGCGGTAGCGGTTGATGTCCTTCTTCGCCAGGTAGTCCAGCAGGCTGCGGCGCTTACCAACCATCATGAGCAGGCCACGACGGGAATGGTTGTCGTGCTTATGCTCACGCAGATGCTCAGTCAGCTCATTGATGCGGGCGGTGAGGATCGCGATCTGAACCTCGGGGGAGCCGGTGTCGCCCTCGTGGGTTGCATACTCGGCAATGATTGCGGTTTTCTTGTCCTTCAGGATCATGGTAGTTTCCACCTTTCAAAATTGATGATGCTCCGTCGGCTAAGTGAGGGATGGCGGAATGCTGTTCTTCAGCGTTCTCCCGGCACTGGGCGCGCGGATCCAGGCTGACAAAACCGTCAGCCGTAACATATTATCACAGAATCACGGAAAAGTAAAGAAAAATTTTTCTGAAATACCGGTTTTTTCGGTAATTTCGATTCCTTCCATGCGCAGCAGCAGACGTTTTTTCTCCACCCCTGCGCGGAAGCCGCCCAGTCCTTCCGCCGCAACCACACGATGGCAGGGCTGAAGGAGCAGAAGCGGGTTATGCGCGACTGCCTGCGCAACTGCACGACAGGCACGCGGCCGACCAAGCGCCGCCGCAAGCTGCCCATAGCTTACCACCCTTCCATACGGAATGCGGCACATTGCAGCCCAGACCGCAAGCTGAAACGCAGAGCCGACCGGTCTGAGTGGCAGCGCAAAGCTGCGCCGCTCCCCGGCAAAATACTGCGCAAGCTGGCGCTCCAGCTCCGGGTCTGACTCACCGCCCTCTCCCGGCAGGAGGCTGCACAGCCCTGCTTCCGTCTTCCGGAGGCAGAGCGGGTCAATGGGCGTATTCATTTTTCCACCTGAAAGTGCAGCGTCAGTGATTGCAGCCTTGTATGCAGGCGATGGAAGCGCACCCCCGCAGCATTGAGCATTCGCTTGGAGGCCAGATTGTTGTCCGTCCCATCGTATTTGTCCGAAAGGTAGACAATCTCCCGAATGCCGCTCTGAATAATCGCCTTGGCGCATTCATTGCAGGGAAAGAGCGCCACATAAATTCTGGCATCGCGCAGCACGCGCCCACCGGCATTGAGGATGGCATTGAGCTCTGCGTGAACCACATAGGGGTATTTTGTGTGCTCACCGTCCCGCTCCCAGGGAAATTCGTCGTCGCTGCAACCGTTGGGCAGGCCATTATAGCCGGTTGAGATGATGATATTTTCCGGAGAAACAATGCAGGCGCCAACCTGCGTGTTGGGATCCTTGCTGCGGTTCGCGGCCAGCAGCGCAATGCCCATAAAGTATTCATCCCACGAGATATAGTTCTCTCTCTTCAAGTCCGACACCTCACATAATAAAACGCAGCGCCTTCACGCCAGTCGCAGCCAGCGTGACCAGCACCCCCGCAATCAGTACACCAACAAAAATAGTCGGAAGGGCACGCTTAATCCGCATATCCATCAGAGCCGCCACCAGCGCTCCCGTCCAGGCACCGGTGCCGGGCAGCGGAATGGCCACCAGAATGCACAGGCCGAGCATCTCGGAGCTGCGCACCTTGCCGCTTTTCTTCTCCGCGCGCTCCTCCAGCCGGATGGCAATTTTGCCAAGCCGCGGGTACTTCTTCATCCACTGGAAAATACGGCGGATAAACAGCAGGATAAAAGGAACAGGAATCGTGTTTCCAATCACGCTGAGCGCGAAAGCCAGCCACGGATCCAGTCCGGCAGCGATTCCATAGGGAATGCCGCCGCGCAGCTCCGCAACGGGAACCATGGATATCAGAAAGGTCAGCAGTGCCTTGCCAGGCATTGTAGCGAAAAAGTCCATGCAGATACTCCTTCATTCCTTTTATATTGTGTCTAGAGTATAGCATATTTGCATCCGGAATGCAACAAATCACCCGCCGTTTTCAACAAACGGCGGGTGAAAAATCTGTCACTCAAAGTGATGCAGCAGGCGGAACTCCGTTTCCTCATACTGATAGACCGCCTCAACATCCCGATCCAGCAGGCTGAGCGAATCCTCCGCCGCCTGATAACGTACGCAGGTGCCGCAGGAGGAGGAAAGCTTGCGCGGCACCGGCGCCATCCGCGCGCTGATTCCCGCCGCGCCGAGAGCGCGATGAGATTTCAATGCCGCCAGATGCGTATGGAAGGTTGCAATATAGCTGTTCATTCTTTGCGCAGAATCAGCTTGTATTCGTCGTTCGGCTGCTCCTGCACCGCCACCGCATAGCCTGCGTGGTGGCCAAAGCGGGTGATATTCTGCATGGCGGTGTGGTTATCCACCAGCACCTCCAGACTTTCAGGAGCATTCTTCTTCACCGCCTCCTGCACCCGCAGAACCGGAATCGGACAGGATAAGCCTCGTACATCAATCATCGTTTATTCTTCCCCTTTTCTGATATGTACCAGTGAGATAAGCAGGACAAGCGCAAACCCGGCTACCACCGCAATGCGGCCATTGGGCGCTGTTCCGCTGGCAGAGGAAGCAATCTTGAGCGTATGGCTCAGCGCGCCGCCGAGCAGCATACCCATCACCGTAATTGCAGAATCCGTGTTGCCCTCGCCGGCCAAAACAAGCTGACGCAGCGGGCAGCCGCCAAGCAGACAGCAGCCCCAGCCAACCAGCGTCATGCCCAGCATATTCCAGAGCCACTCTGAATGCGCAACCGGCGCATCAAAGCTGAATTTCAGTCCATTGCCAACCAGAATATTGCCCAGCATCACGGCAACAATGACGCCGCCAAAGCCTGCAAGCAAGCCAAATTCGCGGAACATAACCGCATCGCGGATGCCACCGACCATGCAGAGGCGACTGCGCTGTGCCAGTGCGCCAACCACCACCGCAACCAGCAGGGCCACAATCCAGGGCTTTGCGGACTGCACGCCGGGCCCGGCCTCCGAGACATAGAACACCGAGCCAAGCTGCGACAGAACAAACAGGCTCAGCAGGATCACGGGAAAGACCAGCCCCTCCGCCGTGGTCTGGCGATAGGCGCGCCCGAGAGAGAAGCCCCGGCGCAGGAAGAAAATGCCAATCAGAATGCCAATCACAAAGCCAAAGAGCCCGACAATCGCGTTCATATCGCCGCCGCCAATTCGAATCACCATGCGCAGCGGGCAGCCAAGGAATACCAGCGCCCCCATCATGACCAGCACGCCAAGGAGGAAGCGTGTGAAGGGGGAACTGCCACCCTTGGGCTTGAATTCTTTTCCAAGCATTGCCATCAGGCAGGCGCCAAGCACAATGCCGACAATTTCCGGGCGGAAATTGGAAAGGCTGCGGACAGTCTCACCACTCTGCGTTGTCGCGGTGGCATTTTGCAGGCCAAGTGCGCCCGCAATATCGCGCAGGAAGCAGGCAATGCAGAAGCCCATGTTCCCCGGATTTCCCAGCTTCGTCAAAAGCACTGCGGCTGCACCGATCAGGAGCCCGCAGAGAATGACCAGCCAATTTCGCTTGATCCAGCTTTCCTTCTTCAAATGTCATCTCTCCCATTTCTTAATAATTATTCGGCGTTATGCGTTCGCCTTTCTAAAATATAACGCTTTCCTCATAGATTGTCAAGCCTTCTGTGTGCGTTTTTCACAAATTCCAGGCATGGACTTGCAGAATGCTTCAGCAGGAATTATAATGGAGCTGTCTGAGGGGGAATATGCATGATTTATCTGGACAACGCCTGCACCGCCTGGCCAAAGGCTCCCGGTGTCAGCGACCGCATGAAATACTATCTGGACTGCGTCGGCGCCAGTATTAACCGCAGTGTCTATGCCGCAGCACAGACCGCCGGCATTGAAACACTCCGCCTGCGCGAGCAGCTCAGCCGCTTCTTCCACCATGATTCGCCCAGCCGGGTTCTTCTGACGGGCGGTGCAACCGCCGCCCTCAACCTGGCGATCAAGGGCTATCTGCGTCCCGACGACCACGTTCTGGTCAGTGGCATGGAGCACAACGCAGTCATGCGGCCGCTGGTGCAGCTTGGCCTTGCCTTTGACCGCATCCCCTGCGATTCCTTTGGCCGTCTGTTGGCGGAGACGATTCCCTCCCTTCTGCGTAAAAATACGCGTATGCTGATTCTGTGCCACGCCTCGAATGTCTGCGGCACCATTCAGGACGCCGCCGCTGTTGGGCGCATCTGCCAGGAGCGCGGCATTGCGCTGCTGCTTGACGGCGCGCAAAGCGCCGGGCATCTGCCGATTGACTTTCTGGCGTTGGGCCTGTCTGCGCTGGCCATTCCCGCACACAAGGGACTTCTCGGGCCGCAGGGCATCGGTGCGCTGCTTGTCAGCGAGGACTTCGCCGCTGCGCTGAACCCGCTGATTGCCGGTGGCACGGGAAGCATGTCCGATTCCGAGCAACTCCCGCCCTATCTGCCGGATCGCTTCGAGTCCGGCACGCTGAACCTGCCGGGAATCTATGGCTGGGCCGCCGCAATGGACTACCTCGAGGAAGTCGGCCTTTCCAGTCTGATGGCGCGGGAGTCTGCGCTCACAGCGCGTCTTCTCGATGGTCTGCGCACCCTGGATGGCCTTCGCGTCATCGGTCTGCCGTCCGGCCCCGGCCGTGTCGGCGTCGTGGCTGTCGATTGTCCCGGCAGAGATAACGCCGAGCTTGCCGACCGGCTGGAGCAGGAGTTTGGCATTCTGACCCGATGCGGGCTGCACTGTGCCCCGGCTGCACACCGCTCTCTTGGCACATACCCGCAGGGTGTCATACGCTTCTCCCCCGGCCATGCAACCGCAGAAGCTGATGTCGAAGCTGTGCTGCAAGCGCTTCATTTTCTGCTTGGCTGAACGCGTACACTTGCTTTTCTGCACATCTTATCATATAATAGCAGAGATATTATTTGGAGGGATCCATTCATGACAATTCAAAAGCGACTGGACGCCTATCTCATCCCCGGAAAGCATATCCACCTGGTCGGCATCGGTGGCGTCTCCATGCGTCCGCTCGGTCTTGTGCTGCGCGGTATGGGAATGACGGTCACCGGCTCTGATATGAACTCCTCTGTCTCGACAGACGAGCTGATCGCCCGGGGCATCGACGTGCATATCGGACACAGCGCCGAAAATATCCGTGGCGCGGACTGCATCATCCGTACCGCCGCCGCGCATAACGACAACCCTGAAATTGCCGCAGCCCGTGCGCAGGGAATCCCTGTCTTTGAGCGGGCACAGGCGTGGGGCGTAATCATGCGCGCCTATAAAAACGCCATCTGCATTTCCGGCACACATGGAAAAACCACAACCACCGCCATGGTCACGCATATTTTTATTGAGGCGCAGCGCGACCCGACGGTCATGCTCGGCGGTTATCTCCCCCTGCTCAAGGCCGGCCATCGCGTCGGCAGCGGCGACACCATCATCATGGAAAGCTGTGAGTATTGCGACTCTTTTCTGAACTTCTATCCCACAGTTGCCGTCATCAACAATATCGAGGCCGATCATCTGGACTATTTTAAGGATCTGGCCGCCGTGCAGCGCTCCTTCCGCCGCTTTGCTGCGCTCGTGCCGCGCACCGGCTTTGTTCTTGCCAACGGCGATGACGAAAATACTCTTCAGGCACTTGCAGACCTGCGTTACATGACCTTCGGTCTGAACCGGCGGCATGATATCTGCGCGCGGAATCTTTCCGAGGATTGCCGCAGCTTTGATATCTATGCAGGCGGCAAGCTGTACTGCTCTGTGCAGCTTCAGGTTTACGGTCAGCACAATGTCTATAATGCGCTGGCTGCGGCCGCAGCCGCCTATGTCATGGGTATCGATGGCGCCGCTGTCGCCCGTGGGCTTGGAAGCTTCACCGGCGCAGGCCGCCGCATGGAATTCAAGGGGCGCTACCACGGCGCCGACATCTACGACGACTATGCACATCATCCCGGTGAGCTCCATGCGCTGATTGACTCGGTGCAGAAAATGGGCTATCGGCGCGTTATTCTGGCCTTCCAGCCGCACACCTACACACGCACCAAGGCGCTTTTCCCGGATTTTATCCGGGAGCTCCAGCGTGTCGATGTGCCTGTCCTGACGGAGATTTATGCCGCGCGGGAGCAGAATACGGTCGGCATTTCCTCCCGACAGCTTGCGCAGGAAATCCCGGATGCGCTCTATTTCGAGACGCTTCCGGAGGTCACCGCTTATCTTCGCACCATCGCCGCAGAGGGCGACCTGATTCTGACGGTTGGCGCCGGAGATATTTATAAGGCCGGTGAATCCCTTCTGCAAAGCAAATGAAGCAAAAAACGCCCGGGCAGACTGCTGTTGCAGCCTGCCCGGGTTCTGTTTTTGATATGAAATTGCGCAGCTCAGCCCGGCACATTCTCGGCGGGCACCGTATCCACCTGTGAGGCATCAGAGAAATAGGCATCCAGGATATCCTTTGCAATTTGAGCCAGGCTGCCACCCTGTCCACCCTTTTCCAGATAAATGGCGATCGCAATCTGCGGGTCGTCCATCGGCGCGTAGAGCACAAGCGACGCGTGATCCGAGCCGCCAGAGCCGTGCTCCGCCGTTCCCGTTTTCGCGCAAACCGCTACATCATAGTTGCGGAAAATCGGCACCGTGCCACTCCATGAGGAGACCGCCATGCGCATTCCCTGCGCACAGGCATCATAAGCCTTGTCCGATATGGCAAGCTGGCTGGCAATCTCCGGCACATTCTCCATCAGGAGCTCCTGATAATCGGAGGAAAGAATGCGGCGCAGCAAGGTCGCGCGATAACGCGTGCCCTGATTGGCCAGTGCCGCAGTGTAAGCGCATAGCTGAATGGGAGTGTAGCGGTGCTCCGACTGACCGATGGAGGCAGCAACCGTATCTGCTCCATACCAGCCATTGTAGCCTTCCTCATACAGCTCCTTCTTGGTTTCCGCATTGGCGCGGCGGCCTGTTACCTCCGGCAGCTCCACGCCGGTTTCCTCACCAAGACCCAAGGCGGCTGCTACCGCATCAATCTTCTCAATGCCGGTCTGCCAGCCGATTTCATAGAAATAATAGTTACAGGAGACGGCCAGCGCCTCCATTACATTCACGCTGCCGTGGGTCATACGCGAGGTCGTGTAAAGCATACACCGTGGGGTGTAGTTCGCCTCCTCAAAGCGGCGATAGATGCCCTCATCCACAATCTCAAGCTGCGGCTCAATGACACCGCTGTCCACAGCGGCGATCGTCGTAACCATCTTGAAGGTTGAGCCGGGCGGATAGGCAAAGCTCAGCGCGCGGTTATTCAGCGGGCCAAAGTCCGTCTCCAGCAACGTATTATAATCCTCATAGAAGGTGCTCAAATCATAGGTCGGATAGCTTGCGCAGACGAGCACCTCGCCGGTCTTCACATCCATCGCAACCACCGCACCGCCCTCGCAGTCCTTTCCGGTATCCTTCCCGTTCAGACCGTTCAGCCGCAGATTCTCAATATAGCTGGCCAGTGATGCTTCCGCCGTCTCCTGCAAATTGATGTCGATGGTCAGCTCCACATTGTTTCCGGCGACCGGCTCTGTCACATAATACTGCTGAAGAATGGTGCCATCCTCCGAGATAATCGTCTCGCGCAAACCATCGGTTCCATGCAACTGGGTTTCAAAGGCCAGCTCCATGCCTTCCTTGCCGACATAAGCATCCAGCGGATAATCCAAGGCCTGGTAAATCTGCTCATATTCCTCGCGCCACATTTGTCCGACACGGCCAAGAATATGCGCAGCCGCACTGGTCTTATACTCGCGAACGGTCGTTGTCTCAACATTCAGACCCGGTATATTCAGCTCCGTCAGCGCAGCCAGATCGGTTGCCTCCACATCGGAGAGCAGCACATAGGTCGGCAGCGTGGTCAATGAGCCGCGCCGCAAATCCAGCTCATAGCGCACGGAAATAACGCGGCGCGCCTCCTCCTCCGTCCAGTCCGCAGGAATGTTGTAACGATCCTTCAAGCGGCGGATGAGCTGCGGCGCAGAGATGTCGCCATCCCACTCGCGCGCACTGAGAAACTTTTTAAAATAGCTGTTCCAGGTGCTCGCATACGCCTCGTGCGTATACTCGTAGGGCTTTGTCTGCGTGACCGGAAAATGATCCGCATACGCCAGCCCAAGCTCTGCGCACAGATTGGTCAGCCGGCGCAGGCACTCGTTCGGATTCTCCGCGCTGAACAGAACATCGCGCACCAGAACCAGATTATAGGCTGCGCGGTTGGTCACCAGCACAATTCCGTTGCGATCCAGAATATCCCCGCGCGCGGCCGTGACGCGCACACGGTAGGAAAAGGCGCCGTCATTCTCCGCATCCACCTCCGCCGCCTGTATGATCTGGACATCATACAGCCGCACGGCAAAGACGCCGCCCATCAGGGCAATCAGCAGAAACAGCACACCGATTCGCAATGGGAACTTATGTTGACTCATAGGCATCTCCTATTCTTGCGATCCATTTGACCAGCAGATAAACAACCGGCTGCGCGCAAAGGGAAAGGAACACGCAGGGCAAAAGCTGCGACACAAAGCTTGCCGGGGGCAGGCCGTTCAGAAACAGCCGCAGCACAAAGATCACCGCCTGATCGATCAGCAGGGTAAGCAGGGTAAAAATCAGACAGGGCAAAAAACGATTGGCCAGAATGCGCCTGCAAAGGAGGCTCCCAAAAAGCGGTGTCAACGTCAGCGTCAGAATGGATACACTCCCCATATCCGCACCGGAAAGCTGCCAGAACAGGGAGCCCAACAGCGCAAACAGGCCGCCGCGCTCCGGCCCTTCGCGCAGGCAGGCGCAGGTGATGACCACCGGAACCAGCACCGGATGAATGCCCAATATACTGCGGTTGCCGAGAACAACCGTCTGCACCATCATCGCAAGCAGCAGCAACAGCGCATACAGGCACCAGCGCAGGATGTGCAGCCATTGGCGCGGTGTGATATATAACTTATCCAGCACAGGCTGCACTCCTTTTCTCAGTCGTTTTCATAATCGGTGATAACAAACACCTGCTCAAGATTGTCGAAATCCGCCGCCGGTGTCAGAATTGCATACTTGGCAACGCCCGTCTCATCGAAGCCCGCATTTTCCACATAGCCGATAATCAGGTCTTTCGGATAAACGGTTGAGCCTGTTGTCACAACTTGATCGTTGTTGCGCAGCACCGCCTCGCTTGGCAGGTAGTTAATGCGCAGCAAGCCGGCATCACCGGTCGCGTAAGCGCCCTGCACAACGCCCGGATAGCCGGTCGATGCAATACATGCACTGACCTCCATAGCGCTGTCCAGAATGGTCGTAACCGTTGCCCAGTTGGGGCCAACCTCCGTCAGCAGTCCAAGCACCTGGCCATACTCTGTGACGGCGACCATGCCGGTCGCCAGGCCGGAATTGCTTCCCTTGCCAATGGTGAAGGAGCTGCGCCAGTTGGAGGAATCCCAGGAAACCACATAGACCGCGCAGAAGCTGTAGTCCTCATGCTCCTCACTGAGATTCAGCAGCTCCCGCACCCGCTCATTCTCTCGCTGAAGCGAGTCAGCCGAGCGCACCTCGTTTTCCATTTCATTGATGCGCTGCTTCAGATAGGCATTTTCCGCCTCAAGCGCCTCATAGTGAAAAATATAATTATAGTAGCGCTCAGCCTGTCGTGTCAGCGCGCTGAAGCCGCTGCGAATCGGTGTCAGCACCGTCTGCACCGTCTTTTCTCCCCAGGTCGTGCCAAACAATGCGCCCAGAATTGCCGTGAGCGCCGCCAACACAACAGCTAGCAGAATAATCAGGCGCACACGGCCGGACAAACGCTTATTCACCCTCCATCACCTCATCACAGCTCAGGACGGCCACGCCAAAGCCACGCAGCAGCGCAGTCAGCGTGCAAACCGGCAGACCCATTACGTTATAGTAATCACCGTCAAGCGACTCCACAAACACCGCCGCACGGCCCTGAATGCCATAGGCTCCCGCCTTATCCATCGGTTCACCGGTTGCAACATAGGCCGCAATCTCGGCCTCCAGCAGCGGGCGAAAGCGCAGCGCCGTCACCACGGTTCTGGTCTGCACCTGTTCGCCGCAGCGAACCGTCAGCCCCGTCATCACCTGGTGGGTCTTTCCGGAGAGGCGATGCAGCATCTGCGACGCCTCTGCCGTGTCATGCGGCTTGCCCATAATCAGCCCGTCACAGACGACAATGGTATCTGCCGCGATAATGACATCCTCCTGCGCGCATTGCGGCGCTACCGCAGCAGCCTTCAGGCGGCTGACACGCGCCACCTCCTCCATGGGCGGCTTTGTCGGATCCATCGTTTCATCATGCGCAGCGAGGCGAATCACAAAGTCCTCAATCCCCATTCGCTCCAGCAGCTCCCGTCGTCTGGGTGACTGGGAAGCAAGTACAATCTGCATGGTTTCCTCCTTATTCCACACCCCGCAGATACAGTCCGCGGGTACACGCACCGGGATCGAAGACGGCCTCGCCCTTCCAGGCAGAAAGGACGCCATCAATCTCTGCGGCATTCTCTGTTGTGAAGGACAGGCGCAGCGCCCACAGGCCCAACCTGCGCAGTTCCTCCTTCTTATCCAGCATATACAGCTTCTTGCCGTTCAAAATCACGCTGCGGCAGGAGTCTCCGTCACGCACCACACGGAACTCCTCTCCAATCCGGTCCACCAGCTTTGTGGTGCCGGTATGACAGGCGCAGCTTCCCGTGCGGTTGCGCATCAGGCAATTTTCCGTCAGCATCAGCGGCAGCCGCCCGTATACAAGCAGCTCCAGCGGCAGCGGCTTCGACATATCCCGCAACTGTGCCAGGGTCATCTCGAAGGATGCCGTTGCCGTCGTCAGGCCAAGCTTGTGCGCCATTGCCATCGCACGCGAGTTGTAAAGATTCAGGCCAAAGTCGCCCGCTGCCTCCAGACCACGGGATTGCGCCAGGGCAATCTGACCCAGATTGCCTAAAAGCACCCGCTTGATGCCCATGGCGCTGAGCTGCGCCAGCTCTGAAAGCAGACGCTGCGTCTCGTCATCGCGGACAATGCGCGGCAGAATTGCCGCAACGGGCTGTCTGGCGCTCAGCGTCTGGAATTCCTCGCGGTGCGCAAGCAGCTCGGAGAGCGGAACATACAGCATAGCCGGCTTCAGCATCAGGAGCTTCTGCGTAATCTGCTCGCGCGTGCGCACGCTCACCGTCAGCAGCGGCGCACTCTTGTTGCCGGCAAAGCGCTGCACCTGTGTATAGGGCACCAGCTCCGGCACGGCGCGCCGACCGCGCAGCGCCGTCAGATGAGCCAGCGCCTCCCGGCGCAGCCGGTTGACCTCTGCAGCAGAAATGCTCAGCCCGGGCTCCACCACACAGCGCACTGCCTGGCAGCAATAGGGCGTTCCGCCCGTCTTGGCCAGACGCGCCGCAAGCTCCTCCTGCGTCACCGCCGTGCGCAGCGCGCGCTCGGGCACCTCGCCCTGCACCTTGCAGGTATTGCCGTCTGCATCCTGCACCGCAAGCAGCATATTCTGTCCATGCGCAAGAATCGCATAGAAGCGCACCGGCACCCGCTGCGGCTCAACATTCTCATAGGTCGCGCGGGCCGCCTGCAAAAGCGCCGCATTCTCGCGCTCCGGCTGGCGGACGCCGAACATCTGCGGCCCCGTGTGCTTGAGATAATAGTCACTGGTAAAGCCCTGTCTGGAAAAGGCGCGGCGCAGGAGCTCCATCTGCTCACGGCTGACCCGCTGCCCATCGATGGCGCTGCGATAAATGCCCGTCACAGTCGCCACATATTCCGGCCGCTTCATGCGCCCCTCAATTTTGACGCTGGAGACGCCCATCTGCTCCAGCTCACGCAGATAGTCGATCATACAGTTGTCCTTAAGGCTCAGCGGATAGCGCTCCTCAAAGTGATCGTAGCCATAGGGCAGTCGGCAGGGCTGGGCGCACTGACCACGATTGCCGGAGCGCCGGCCGATGATGGCAGACATATAGCACTGCCCGGAGTAGCACATGCACAGCGCGCCATGCGCAAAAACCTCAATTCGAATGGGACTGTTGCGGCAGATATAGGCAATGTCCTCCTTCGGCAGCTCACGCGCCAGAACCACACAGGACATCCCCATCGCAGCAGCCTGACGCACGCCCTCCAGCGAATGAATGCTCATCTGCGTGGAGGCGTGGAGCGGCATGTTGGGCGCAATCTGCCGACAAAGGCTGACAATGCCAAGATCCTGCACAATCAGGGCATCGACCCCGGCCCGGGCCGCGGCGGCGATGGTCTCCGCCGCGGCAGGCAGCTCCCGGTCAGAAACCAGGATATTGAGCGTCAGATAGACGCGGACACCGCGCACATGGCAGTATCGCACTGCCTCCGTCAGCTCCTCAAGTGTGAAATTTCGGGCATTTCGTCGGGCATTGAAGCCCTCGGTGCCAAGATAAACCGCATCCGCTCCGTTGCACACCGCTGCACGCAGCGCGTCAAAGGAACCGGCGGGAGATAACAATTCGAGCATATCAAAACTCCTGAGAGGAAATTCTAAAAAGGCACGATCCATTATAGCACAGGACGAACACAAAAAGCTACAAAAAGGTTAAAAAAAGGTTACTTTTTTTGCGGCAGCAGCAATCCCGGCGCCCCGGCATCAAGTGTAGACATAATCTCGGCAATTTTCTCAGCGCCGTCTGTGCATAAGTCCCTGCGTTATCAACAATTGCACAGAGTTATGCACATCTTCTGTTGGTTTGTTTATGGTCAACCGCGCTTCCCTGCCCGTCTGCGGCAAAATAATCCCGCGCAGAATGAGTTTTCCTTGTGCTTTTTTACTCTGTATGCTATAATGAATGTATATTTCCCAAAACAAGTGAAAGAAAGGTGATGCCATATGAAAAAGAAGCTGTTCACCCTGATCGCTGTAGCATTGATTCTTTCCATTCTGCTTCAGGGCTGCCTGCCTCTGCTCAGTGTGGTGGAGGCTTATGAACATCTGGAATCTGTGCAGACGCAGCGCCAGACAGACGAGCCGGCGTCTGCGGATATGCCCGAATCGCAGCCGGACAGCATGGCCTCACTTCCGGAGATTTCGGAGGATGTGGATGCGCCCCTGTACCCTCTCCTTCCCTCGCAGCCCGTCGAGCGCCCATATGAAGCCTGGCTTTCCCCCGTCTCCTTCGATCAGCTTCGCTATCTTCGCCCGGACGTGGATTCACTTATCTCGCACGTTGACCAGCTTGTGACGCTGCTGGACAGCGGTGCAGACTGCGCTGCAATTCTGGATGCCTTTGAGAAAATCAATCAGCTCTATGTCGGCTTCTACACCATGGACACACTCGCCAACATCTGCTACACGCGGAATCTGAACAACAGCTACTACGACAGCAAGTACAACTGGTGCGAGGAGCAGGCCCCCGTTGTTGAGCAGGCGCTTGAGCGCTGCTTTGTTGCCATGGCCGGGAGCGCGCTGCGCAGCGAACTGGAAGTGCAGTATTTTGGCGAAGGCTTTTTCCTCAGCTACGACGAAAACCAGCTCTACTCCGACAGCCGCGTTGTCGCCCTGATGCAAGAGGAGGCCGCGCTTCAGACACAGTATATGGCGCTGCAAAGCGACATGACCATCACCTGGAACGGCGAGGAACGGCTTGTCGAGGAAGTTCTGGCCGATCCTGCCCTGAGCTACAACAATTATCTGCTTGCGCTGGATGCCTACTATGACAAATACAATCCCCAGTGCGCTGAGATTTTTATTGAGCTGATCCGCGTGCGAAAGGAGCTGGCTCAGGTTCTGGAGTATGACAGCTACGCTGATTTTGCCTATCTTTACTATTATGAGCGCGACTACACCCCTGCACAGGCCGCGGATTATATCGCAGAAATTGCAACGCAGCTCGTCCCCGTCTATGAAGGCATCTACTGGAACGGCGACACAGGCGATGCGGATATGGACGAGGTCATGGCGCTTCTGGAGGGAACCTGCGCCCGCTTTGGCGGCGCAGTTCAGGAGGCCTTTGATTTCATGCAGACCTATGCGCTCTATGATCTCTCCAGCTCCAGCAGCAAAATGCCCGGCTCCTATACCACCTACCTGGATGCCTATGAAATGCCCTATCTTTTTGTGACGCCAACCGGCAGCATGGATGATTTTCTTACTCTCACCCATGAATTTGGCCATTTTCTTGACGCATATGTCAACTGCAACACCACAACCGCCGTGGACTGTGCCGAGATTTTCTCGCAGGGTCTTGAATTCCTGGCGCTGGATGTGGCAGATCTGAATATCCGCCAGCATCGCCGCCTCCGGGAAGCCAAGCTCTATGACAGTCTGCAGGTTTTTATCTCTCAGGCCTGCTACAGCGAATTTGAGCGCCGCGCCTATGCACTTCCGGAGGCACAGCTTACCGTCGAGGGGCTGAACGCGCTCTTTTTGGAATGCTGCGAGCAGTTTGCCAGCGCCTATCCCGGTGCGGAGAACTATATTGCCCCCGGCTGGGTGGATGTGCAGCACTTTTTCATTGCGCCCTACTATATGATAAGCTATTGTCTCTCCAACGACGTGGCGCTGCAAATCTACCAGCGTCAGACGGAAAGTGGCGACGGCCTTGCCCTCTATATGGAGCTGATGCACTGCTCCGGCTATAATACGCTGCTGGCGCTGCTGGAGGAAGCCGACGCCGAATCGCCCTTCGCACCCGGTCGTATGGATGAGCTTGCCCGCTTCTTCGCGGCAGAGTTTGCATAATTTCTCAGGAGGCTCATTATGTCAGATGTAATTGCTGCAATCGCAACCGGCCAGCGCCCCAGTGCCATCGGCATTCTGCGGCTGTCCGGCCCCGGCTGCATTACTCTTGCGCAGCAGGTTTTTTCCGCCGACAGCGGCGCGCTGCTTTCCGATACACCCAGCCACAGGCTGATTCTCGGCACACTTCGCGACCGGCAGGGGCGCTGCATCGATCAGGTGCTTGCTGTCTGCGCGCGTGCACCACACAGCTACACGGGCGAGGACACAGTTGAGCTGCAATGTCACGGTTCTCCCGCCGTGCTTGCCGCCGGGCTGGAGGCGCTGTTTCAGGCCGGTGCCCGGCAAGCAGGCCCCGGTGAATTCACAAAGCGGGCCTTTCTCAACGGGCAGCTCGATTTAACCCGCGCCGAGGCTGTGATCGACCTGATCGACGCCGAAACCGCCGATGCTGCCGCCAATGCTGCGGGCCAGCTCAGCGGCAGTCTGCAACGCAGAATTGATCCGGTTTATGACGCTCTGCGCGACCTGTGCAGTCATTTTTATGCCGTGCTGGATTATCCGGATGAAGACATTGAGGATTTCCAGCTTCAACGCTATTCCGCAACGCTGGAGCAGGCCGAGGCTACACTTTCGGCGCTGCTGCGCACATATGAGCGGGGTCGTCACCTGAAGCAGGGCGTCCGCACCGTGCTGCTTGGTCGCCCCAACGCGGGAAAGTCCTCTCTGCTCAACGCGCTGGTAGGCTATGAGCGTGTGATCGTCACCGAAATCGCCGGCACCACCCGCGACACCGTTGAGGAAACAGTTCGTCTGGGGCCGGTGCTCCTGCGCCTGATTGATACCGCCGGTATCCGCCAGACGGACGATCCCATTGAGGCGCTGGGTGTTGCCCGCTCTGCGCAGGCCGCGCGGGAGGCTGAGCTGGCAATTTTTATCTGCGACGGCTCCTGCCCCCTCACCTCTGAGGATGATCAGGCCATGCTTACCGCCAGAACGGCACTGCATTCCATTGCGGTGATTAACAAATCCGACCTGCCGCAATGCATCCAGCCGCAAATGCTCCCCTTCGACTGCGTTCTCACGCTCTCGGCCCGTACCGGTGAAAACCTCGAGGCGTTGTGTGCCTATGTGACGCAGCAGTTCGGCGGTGACATGCCCTGCGATGGCTCCATTTTGACCAACACCCGTCAGTTTGACGCGCTCACGCGCGCCCAGGCCGCCCTGCTTCGTGCCCGGCGGGGTCTGCTTGACGGCTTCACCCCGGATGCCCTGCTCACCGATGTAGAGGCGGCCATGTCCGCTCTGGGTGAGGTCACTGGCCGCACCGTTCGTGAGGATATCACAAATCGCATTTTTGAACGCTTCTGCGTTGGAAAGTAAAGGATACAGTACCAATGAAGAATACACTTCTTGCCGAAGCCGCCGCTCTGGGTGTCCCTCTGACAGAGGCGCAGACTGACCAGTTTGTCACCTTTGGCACCGCATTGCTGGAAAAGAACACCGTCATGAATCTGACCGCAATCACCCAGCCCGAGGCTGTAGCGCGGCTGCATTTTGCCGATTGTCTCGCACTGCTGCGCATCGTCTCCTTCCGCGACCAGCGCGTCATTGACGTTGGCTGCGGCGCAGGCTTTCCGGGTGTGCCCCTGAAGCTGGCGGAGCCCAGTCTGCATCTCACGCTGCTGGACAGTCTGCAAAAGCGCGTCAACTGGCTGCGGGAAACACTGGGGCAGATGGGCATCGCGGCTCAGTGCGTTGCTGCGCGCGCAGAGGAATATGCCGCCCGCGAGCAATTTGATATTGCAACCTCGCGGGCAGTTGCCCGGCTGAACATTCTCTGTGAGCTCTGTCTGCCCTTTGTCCGGGTCGGCGGCTGCTTCCTTGCCATGAAATCCGCCGCCGCGGAGGAGGAATTGCAGGAGGCTGCCCACGCAATCCGCGTGCTTGGCGGCACACTCGAGCGCATCGCGGAATACGAAATTGATGGCGCGCCACGCCGTGTACTGGTCATCCGCAAGTGCCGCCCGACGCCACCAGCCTACCCCCGCCGCTACGCTAAAATCAAGCAGCAGCCACTATGAAAAGGATTGATATTCTGTTATGCAATATGATGCCGGAAGCTATGATATCGCCGTAATCGGCGCAGGCCATGCCGGGATTGAGGCTGCGCTGGCAGCCGCGCGGCTTGGTCTGCACACGGTCATTTTCACCATCAATCTGGACGCCATCGGTAATATGCCCTGCAATCCCGCCATCGGCGGCACCGCCAAAGGGCATCTTGTGCGTGAGCTGGACGCTCTCGGCGGCGAGATGGCGCGCGCCGCCGACGCCTGCTGCATTCAGTACCGTATGCTCAACCGCGGCAAGGGCCCGGCCGTACACTCTCTGCGTGCGCAAGCAGACCGTCGCCGTTATCAGGAGTATATGAAGCAGCTTCTGGAGCAGACGCCCCTGCTCTCTCTCCGTCAGGCCACCGTCACACAGCTATTGACGCAAAACGGTGCCATTACCGGTCTGGTCACCCAGCTTGGCGCCATCTATCGCGTCCGCGCCTGCATTCTTGCTGCCGGCACCTACCTCAACAGCGTTTGCATCACCGGCGAAAGCGCCATTGCCTCCGGCCCGGATGGTCTGCGTCCCGCCCCGGAGCTGGCGCAGATGCTGCGCGCGCTTGGACTGCGGATGCGTCGCTTCAAAACAGGAACCCCACCGCGCATCAATGCACGCTCCGTGGATTTCTCCCGTCTGGAACTTCAGCCCGGCGACGAAAAGCCGGAGGCCTTTTCCTTCACCACGTCGCAGCCTCCGGAAAACCGCGTTGTCTGCTATCTTGCCTACACTAACGAACAAACCCACGCGATTATCCGTGAGAATCTGTCGCGCAGTCCGCTCTACGACGGCTCAATTACCGGTGTCGGCCCACGTTATTGCCCCAGCATTGAAACCAAGATCATCCGCTTTGCCGACAAGTCCCGCCACCAGCTTTTTCTTGAACCCTGCGGCCTCCACACCGAAGAAATGTATGTGCAGGGTCTTTCCTCCAGTCTGCCGGAGGATGTCCAGCTCGCCATGCTGCACAGCATTGCCGGCCTGGAGCAGGCCGAAATGCTTCGGCCTGCATACGCCATTGAGTATGATTGCATCGATCCCACCGAGCTGGATGCAACCCTGGAATGCAAAAAAATCCCCGGACTCTATGGTGCCGGGCAATTTAACGGTTCCTCCGGCTATGAGGAGGCCGCGGCACAGGGCTTTGTTGCCGGTGTAAATGCGGCGCTGAAGCTGCTTGGGCGGGAGCCTCTGATTCTGCGCCGCTCAGACGGCTATATTGGCACACTGATCGACGATCTGGTCACGAAGGGAACGCAGGAGCCGTACCGCATGATGACCTCGCGCAGCGAATACCGTCTGCTGCACCGCCAGGATAACGCCGACGAGCGTCTTTGTCCCATTGGCCATCGCATTGGTCTGATCAGTGATGCGCGTCTGGCTGCGGTACGCGAGAAATACCGCCTGGTTTCGCAGGAAATACAGCGCCTTTCCTCCTGCGGTGTCGGCGCATCATCTGCGCTCAACGCGTTCCTTGCCGCGCATGGCTCCTCCCCCGTGAACAGCTTTGCGCGCCTGCTCGATCTGGTGCGCCGTCCTGAGCTGAGCTACGATCTGCTTGCGCCCTTCGACCGGGAGCGCCCGCACCTTCCCCCGGAGGTTACACAGCAGGTCGAAATCCGCGTCAAATACGAAGGCTATCTCACCCGACAGCAGAGAATGATTGAGGATTTCGTCCGGGCGGAGAATCGTCTGCTTCCGCCAACGCTTAATTATCACAGCATCACCGGGCTTCGTCTGGAGGCGCGCGAAAAACTCAGCGCAATCCGACCGCATTCCATCGGTCAGGCCAGCCGGATTTCCGGCGTTTCGCCGGCCGATATTGCCGTCCTGCTGATCTGGCTGGAGCGCACACAATAAGCTATGGGCAGGAGAGCCCGCCGGAACCGGCGCGTTCTCCTGCCCTTTTGTTACACCGTTCCGCTCACGATCAGCGTGCCGCTGCCGGGCGTCACTGTCCATGTGCCGTCTGCATTCTGCGCAAAGCTGGCCGCCGGTACGGTCAGGCGTCCTGCCACCGTGCTGAACAGGCCGCTGGTCATATCATAGGTGTAATCCGTTCCCTCCTGCAAGCTGCTACCATTGAGCGTAACCGTCAGATTTTGCAGAATCGGATCGAAGCTGTCATTCAGCACCGCGTTATCCGCCGCGGTCACCGCTTCGTTTCCAGTATTATTGATCGTGAAGGTATAGGTCAGTTGGCCATTTTCGGACACAACCATCGGACTCAGCGCCTTGGTGATCGTCACCTCTGCACCACGCCGCGCGGTTACTGTCTCCTGCGCACTGACCGGGTTCAGAAGCCCGTTTCCGGTGATTTCCACCTGATTGACAATGCTGCCAGCTTCTCCGAGTGGCGCGAAGCGGTTGACAATCGCCTCATAGACAATCAGCACATTGCCGCCCGCCGGCACGCTGATGCCGCTGATGACCATCGGCGGGCCCGCCGTTACGGTCGGCGCAGCTTGCAGCGTGCCATTGACATAGCAGCGCACAGAGCCGTCGGCATAGCGCAACGGGTAGACCAGATTCTCGCCCAGCGGATAGGCGCCCAAATTGTCCGTCAGCGTCAGATCGCTGTAAGCCGCAGCGCCGTTGTTGAGGATGCTCACCACATAGGTGATATCCTCCCCCGCGCTATAGCTGTTCCGCACCGCCGTTTTGGTCGCCGCAAGTGCCTCCTGAAGCTGACCGGTCACAACATTGGAGTTCACCGTGTTGCCATTATAGGTCAGCGTCGCCATATTGGTAAAGGTCGCCATAACATATTCCTCCCTGCAATCATCTCAGAGGAGTCGCCCCCCTTCACCAATATATGACGAAAAGCACAGAATTGGAAACGGGAATTTCCCGCCCATTCTGTGCTTCTTTTGCTTACCGGAGAAAAAAATGCAGCAGACGCTCGTAAGCGCGCTGATAGGGCTGATATCGCATTGGCAGATCCATCCAGAGCTTTTTATCCACAATGCTTTTCGTATGGGAGAAGGCCTCAAAGCCCGCGCGCCCATGATACGCGCCCATACCGCTCTCGCCCACGCCGCCAAAGCCCATTTCAGACGTAGCCAGGTGAATGATGGTGTCGTTGATGCAGCCGCCACCAAAGCTACAGCGCTCCGTCACCTGCCGGATATGCGCCCGGTCGCGTGAAAAGAGATAAAGCGCCAGCGGCTTTCCTCCGGGCAGGTCGAACACCGCATCAAAATCTGTATAGGTCAAAACCGGCAGCAATGGGCCAAAGATTTCTTCCTGCATGATGGCATCGCGCCACCCGACCTGGTCGAGCAGCGTCGGCGCAATCTGAAGCGTCTCGCGACGGGTCTGGCCGCCGAGGACAGGCTTCTGTCCATCCAGCAGAGCGCAGAGACGATCAAAATGCTTCTCATTGACTATTCTGCCATAATTCCTGTTGCTGAGCGGCTGAGCGCCAAACTGGCGCACAATCTCACGCTCCAGCTCCCGCAGGAGCGCATCCTTGATCCCCGCGTCGCAGAGGATATAGTCCGGCGCAACGCAGGTCTGGCCACAATTCAGGAATTTCCCGAAAACAATGCGCCGCGCCGCCAGCGGAAGGTCCGCACTGGCGTCCACAATGCAGGGGCTCTTTCCACCCAGCTCCAGCACCACCGGCGTCAATGTCTGCGCCGCATGACGCAGCACCTCGCGGCCAACCGCCTGTGAGCCGGTGAAAAAGATCATGTCAAACCGCTGCTCCAGCAGGCAGGCATTCTCTGCCCGTCCTCCGGTCACAACCGCCACCAGCTCCGGTGGAAAAGTCTCCCGCAGGAGTGCCTCCAGCAGCGCGCTGGTTGCCGGTGCGTAGGCGCTGGGCTTTAGCACCACGGTATTGCCCGCAGCCAGCGCATCCGCCAGGGGGTCTAACGCCAGCAACAGGGGGTAATTCCACGGGCTCATAATCAGCACCGTGCCATAAGGCGAGGGCACACGATAGCTGCTCGCAGGAAACTGCGACGCTGGCGTCCGCACCCGCTGTCTTGCTGCGAAGCGGCGGACATGGCGCTGCATATAGCGAATTTCACTCAGGGTCAGGCCGGTTTCGCACATAAAGCCCTCAAAGCGACTCTTGCCAAGGTCGGCCGCCAAAGCCGCCTCAATCTTCTCCTGATTACGCTGCACAGCCGCATAGAGCTTTTGAAGCTGCTCCCTGCGCCAGGAAACCGGCAGGGTTGCACCCGTGTGAAAGAAGCGCCGCTGCCGCTCTAAAATCTGTTGTATTTCGTTTTTCTGCATGATTCCACTCTCCCGCCTTCGCACAATGCCTACAGTCGAAGCAACTGCATGCAGCGATAGGATGCCCATTTTTTCAATCCGCATTCTCTGTGAGCTCGTGCAGGCGGCCGGAAACGGTGCGGAGTGTCTGATAAAAGCAGACCCGCTCCGGGTCGCTCAAATCCTGCCCCGCATACTGCACAACCTCCTCTGCCCGCCGCACAATCTTCCGCGCTGCTCGCCATCCCTCGTCCGTCAGCAGGAGGCGTGCGCGATAGCTGCCGCAGCCAGATGCCTGCCGCACAAGCAGTCCCTTTTGCTCCAGCTCTGCCACGGCGCGGGAAACCGCTGCCTTATCCTTCCCGCAGGCCTCACACAGTGCCGAAACCGTAATTCCATCGCGGAAGCGGCACATCGTTACAAGACATTGCGCGTGCGGCCCCCGGAGTCCATATTTCCCCATCTCGTCGCGCTCCACACGCTGAATCTGGTGATAGATCCGCGCAATTGCTGTTGTGAACTGCTCATAACGACGAATCATGCATCTACACCCCATTTTCTGTTGTGATCTCAACATTGGATTATAGCAGCCGCCCCTTGCTTTGTCAACATCGCAAAAAGCAGCAGGCGGAAAGCAATCTCCCGCCTGCTGCGCAGAATTATTTGCTTTTGTAGTAGAGCATACAGTGGCAGTAGCCCTCAAAATCAGGGTCAGCCATCTGCTCCCGGAATTCCTTGCAGATACACTTGTTCTCCGGTATGCGCTCCAGGCGGCAGGGGCAGTAGCCATCCTTCGCCTGAAGGCCCTCGCGGATCATGCGCACGACCTCCGGGTCCTCGTTGAGCCGGATTGCCACGTCTCTTACAGATCGTAGTAGTGAGAGAACTCAGCCGGATGCGGCACGCGGTTGACCTGCGCCGCCTCCTTGCGCTTGCGTGCAATCCAGAGATCGATCAGGCGCTGCGGGAATACGCCGCCGCAGGTGAGGTAATCATGATCCTGCTCCAGCGCGGTGAGCGCCTCCTCCAGAGTGGTGGGCAGCGCATCGATCTTCGCCTTTTCCTCCTCGGGGAGGTCAAAGAGGTTGAAGTCATAGGGACCCCAGCCATTGGCGGAGGGATCGATCTTGTTCTTGATGCCGTCCAGACCAGCCATCAGGATGGCTGCGTAGGCATAGTAGGGGTTGCAGGTTGCATCCGGGTTGCGGAGCTCAAAGCGCTTGGACATCGGGGACTTGGCATAGGCCGGAATACGAATGACCGCGGAGCGATTGGCCGTTGCATAGCCGATGGTCACAGGTGCCTCAAAGCCGGGAACCAGACGCTTGAAGCTGTTGGTGGTGGGATTGGTCAGGGCGCACAGGCTCTTGGCATGGCGCAGCAGACCGCCCATAAACCAGTGAGCCAGCTCGGAGAGCTGCGCATAGCCATTCTCATCATGGAAGAGGGGCTTGCCGTCCTTGGTCAGCAGCATATGCACATGCATACCGTTGCCGGCCTCATTGTAAATGGGCTTGGGCAGGAAGGTCGCCGTGCAGCCATTGCGAACCGCCTCATTGCGGATGATGTACTTGGTGACCATCGTGTTGTCGGCCATGCGCACCACGTCGCCCAGCTCGACCTCAATCTCAAGCTGGCCGGGGCCACCGACCTCGTGATGATGGTACTTCACCTTGACGCCCCAGTCCTCCATCAGGAGGCACATCTGGCTGCGCAGGTCGTTGTAACGGTCATAGGGGGCACAGATGTGGTAGCCGCCCTTGTGCGCAATCTGGTGGCCGTCGCCCTGCACACCGGTATTCCAGACCGCCTCAGCGGTGTCGATCTCGCAGGAAACGCGCTCCGGCGTGCTCTCAAAGCGAACATCATCAAAGATATGGAATTCAAACTCCGGGCCGATAATCATCTCATCTGCGATACCGGTTTCACGCATATACTCCACAGCACGCTTGATGACATTGCGGGGGTACTGATCGAAGGGCTTGTTTGCGGGGCGGGCAATAATCATGGCGTCGCCAGACATCGTCAGGGTGGGGACCTTGGCAAAAGGATCCAGCGCGGCGGTCGTGAGGTCGGGAATAAAGACCATGTCGCTGTTCTCAACTGGAGCATAGCCATAATTGGAGCCGTCGAAGCCAATGCCGCTGACCAGCGTATCCTCAGTGAAACGCTCAGCAGGAATGGTGATATGACGCCAGCGGCCATCGATGTCCGTCATCTTGAAGTCAACCATGGCGATACCCTGCTCGTCCATATAAGCTCTTACCTGTTCAATGTTCTGAAACTGCATAGTAATCTCCTGTCAAATTATAGTGGGGGAACTATTCTTATTGTGACAGGAAAAGCACACTTTGTCAAGTGCATTTTTGACAATTCGTGCAAAAACATCTTGTGACAGCACACTGTGCAGAATCCGCATTGCCTTCTGCGCCGCTGTTGGGGAAATCATGTCCGAATGCAATGCGGCTATTGATTCTTCCTGTATTTTCTGCTATAATTCATAGGAAGCTATGATTATGCCGGAAAGGATCATCAAAATGGATCACACAAAAATATCGATTCTGATTAAAAAATCCTCCCTGACCTTCGATAAGCTCTCCAATCAGTTACTCACCCCATACAGTCTTACAGGCAGCCAGTTTAAAATTCTGATACTGCTCTACTCTACCACACGCCGGAGGGCAGCCTGCGCCAGACCGATATTGAGAAAAAATTCTCGATGACCAATCCCACAGTCACCGGGCTGCTGCAAAAGCTGGAGGAAAAAAAGCTCCTTGAGCGGGTGCCGCACCCTGAGGACAGGCGCAGCAAGCTGCTCGTTCTGACAGATCATGCGCTGGCGCTGCGTGAGGAGCTGCTCGCGCTGGCCGAGAGTCTGGAGGCGCAGATGACCGCCAGGCTGAGCGCAGAGGAGCGCCGACTGCTTGCCACGCTGCTCACCAAAACGATTCAGTGAAAGGAGAAGGCAATTTATGGATCTGAACGATAAAATCTGGAATCCCTGGCATGGCTGTCACAAATGCAGCGAGGGCTGTCAGAACTGCTATGCCTATTTTCTGGACAAGCGCTATGGCCGGGACACCAATGAGGTAGTCAAAAACAAATCCGACTTTACCCTGCCCATTAAGAAGGATCGCAGCGGCTACTGGAAGCTGCCCGGCGGCTCCTTCGTCCGGGTGTGCATGGCCAGCGACTTCTTTCTGGAGGAGGCCGATGCCTGGCGTGTGGAGGCCTGGGACATGATCCGCCGCCGACCGGATGTGACCTTCTCCCTGCTGACAAAGCGGGCAGAGCGGATTCAGGCATGCCTGCCGCATGACTGGGGCGAGGGCTGGGACAATGTGTCCTTCTCGGTTTCCTGCGAAAATCAGAAGCGGCTGGAACAGCGCCTCCCCTACCTTCTGGATTTGCCCGCCAAGCACCGCTGGGTGAGCCTGAAGCCCTTCATTGGGGAAATAGACATTGCCCCCTACCTCGCCACTGGAAAAATCGAAACGGTGCTGGCCGGCGGCGAAAACTACCTTGGCTCCCGCCCGCTGCACTACGCGTGGGTGAAGAAGGTCTATGACGCCTGCGTGGCGCACGATGTGCAGCTCATCTTCGGTCAGACCGGCAACATCTTTATTAAGGATGGAAAGGAATACAAAATCCGCAACCGGACTGAGCAGATGGTGCAGGCTTTGAAAAGCGGCCTGAACCACCCGCCCAAGGACATTGAAGCAGAGGTTGCCGCCATCTATGAGCGGAAGGCCACCATGAAAGCGGCCATGGAAGCGGCCATGGAAGCCCGGCGGAAGCCCCGAGAGGAAGATCAATTTCACTGCTGAGAAAGGAGCCATACCATGAACGCACTGAACAGACTGGGACTTGGCACAATGGGCATGTCCATCGTGCGCAATCCTGAAAACTCCATTAAAACCATTCATGCCGCGCTGGATGCCGGCATCACCCTGTTCAACACCGGCGAATTCTATAATGCCAGCGAAAGTGAGCTGGTTGTCGGACAGGCATTGAAGGGCGTGAATCGTGACCGATATTTTCTCTCTGTCAAATTTGGTGTACTCCCCTCGCCGGAGGGTGGCATTTATGGTCTGGATGTTCGCCCGCAGAACGTCAAGGGCCATCTGACCTACTCCCTGCGCCGCCTGGGTCTGGACTACATTGATCTCTACCAGCCTGCCCGACAGGATACCACAATTCCCGTGGAGGATTTGGTAGGCGCCATCGCTGAGCAGGTGCAGGCAGGCTATGTCAGGCACATTGGTCTTTCCATGGTCGATGCCGAAACACTGCGCCGGGCCTGCAAGGTGCATCCCATTCACACGGTTGAGATGGAATACTCTCTGGTGGCGAGGGAAATCGAAAAGGAGTTGATCCCTGCCGCCAGGGAGCTTGGCGTCAGTGTGCTGGCCTTTGGCACGGTGGGGCATGGTCTGCTCCGGGACGATGTTCTGACTGCACCCGCAAAGCCCGGACGCGCCTGGGGAATGCTGTCTCCGGCGCATCGGGAGCAGAATCTCGCCATGCTTCGCAGCGTCAAGGAAATTGCTGACGAGAAGGGCGTCAGCCTTTCGCAGTTGGCTCTCGCCTGGAGCCTGGCAAAGTATCCACATGTCCAAAGTCTGATCGGTACCACAAGCCCCGCCCACCTGCAGGACGCCATTGACGCCCTGAAGCTTGATCTGTCCGCTGAGGATATTCCCCGCCTTGAGGCTGCCATCCCTGCCGAGCGGGTAGGCGGTCAGGGAATGCGCCGCTTTGTTTTTACGGACGGCAAAATGTCGCTGGCATAATTGATGATCAGGGGGAATTCACGATGTCTGAGACACTACACTTTTATCCAAAGCACCCATCTTCCATCAAGACGCATCAGATTGAGACCGCTCCCATGCCCATTCTGCCTCAGGACGCCCCCTTTGCGGTAAAACCCCTTTGGGAATCCTTTCAGACAGATTTGGGCGCTTCTCTTGCGCGCTATGAGGGCAGACGCTTTGAGGTCACTGGTATTGCCGTTGCGGTGGGCCCGGATATCCACCACAAGCCCTCCATTGCGCTTTCTGACCGTGTCAATGGGCCGACCTACGCGCTGACGGTTTTTCCCAATAAGGATCATTATAATCAGGTTGCTGCTGGTGACCGTGTCACTGTCCGGGGCAATTACCTGGTGCTTTCCAACCAGTTTGGCATAGTGATGAAATACAGTGAGCTGGTGCGGGTGGAAAAGTCCCATGCCTGAGCCGCGCTATCGCAAGCAATTCTGGAAAAGTGCTGCTGTCACAGTGGCGCACGACAAAATCTCCTCTGTGCAGGAATGCAGCAACAGCATCCTTCTTCAATTCGACACAATTCACTATTCTCACAGATATAAAGCACGTCAGTAACATAATATCGCGCATAAAAAGTCGTCGCATACAAAGCTTGCGACGACTTTTTATGCAACAAATCTGAAAAGATTGCAAAAAACAAAAAGGGCAGATCTTTTCAGACCTGCCCGTTGGTCGGAGGATATATCGAGGAATTGGGCGCTATGGAAATTCCGTCTCATCTGGAAAGCTACTTCGACTACGAGGCATACGGCCGTGACGTTGCCCTGGAGGAAGGAGGCGAATTTACCGATTTCGGTTATGTCCGTGATACGGGCGACCGCTTCTATGAGGAATACGACGGCGACCGTGAAAGTATCC
>CAYXIN010000018.1:0-28991 GCA_964465395.1 uncultured Oscillospiraceae bacterium
CAACTATAACTCCCGCCTGGCCACCATCATCACCAAGGCCAAGGCCGCCAACATGCCCAACGACAACATCAAGCGCGTGCTGGACAAGGCCGCCAACGCCGGCTCCGGCGACTCCTATGAGTCCATCGTCTACGAGGGCTACGGCCCCAGCGGTGTTGCCGTCATCGTCGAGACGATGACCGACAGCCGCAACCGCACCGCCGGCAATGTCCGCCACCACTTCGACAAGTACGGCGGCAAAATGGGCGCAGCCGGCTGCGTCTCCTGGAACTTCAAGAAGAAGGGCGTCCTGGTCATCAACAACGAGGACGGCGATTACGAGGAAGACGGCGTCATGATGGACGCGATGGATTGCGGCGCGGATGATTTCGAGGCCGAGGAGGACTGCTTCACGGTCTACACCGAGCCCGACGACTTCAACGCAGTGGCCGACGCCCTGACGAAGAAGGGCTACAGCTTCGTCTCCGCGCAGCTTGAGATGGTTCCCGGCGAATACAAGGCGCTCGACAATGAGGACGACATCAAAATGATGGAGAAGATGATCGACGCCTTTGAGGATGACGATGACGTGCAGAACGTCTGGCACAACTGGGAGCGCTGAGCCCCCGCATATGCAGCCCCCGCCCCCGGCTCCAGAGCCGGGGGCGGGGGCTTTCCTTTTGGGTTCAGTCTGTTTTGTCTGCGCAGCGCTGCGCCGCAGATCTCCGCGTCAGCAGCAGCCCCAGCAGCAGCGCGCAGATGCCGCCGGTCAGCTTGGCCACAATCACCGGCAGCAGCATGGTGGCGTCAAAGCCCGCCGTAAAGCCCAGATGATCCCCGAAAACAAAGGCCGCCGACACCGCAAAGGCCACGTTGAGCACCTTGCCGCGCGGATCCATATCCTTCAGCATTCCAAACATGGGGATGCAGTTGGCCAGACTCGCCAGCAGCCCGGCCGCCGCCGTTTCGTTCATACCCAGCAGCCTGCCCAGCCGCAGCAGGGGCTTGCGCAGCAGCTTTGTGAGCGCAAAAACCAGCGGAAAGGCGCCCGCAAGCACAAAGGCAATCTCCGCCACCACACGCACGCCATCCTCCAGAGGCGCCAGCCCCGGAATCAGCGTCCGGCCAGTCAGCCGTTCAAAGACGGCCGCAGCCAGCCCGACGGAAATCACCGCCACAACAAAGCGCCCGAACCAGAGAAAGCCCGTGACCATCGCCCGCTCAAAGCGCCAGAGCCCCAGCGCAATCAGCAGCGCAAAAAGCACAATCGGCAGAAGGTTGCGCAGCAGCATCGCAGGCGCAAAGCCCGCCGTCAGTCCCCCGGCAAAGGCCCCCAGCGGAATCGTCATCACGCCCGCCAGCACGCCGCGCGCCAGGGCGGGGCGATCCTCCGGACGAATGATGCCAAGCGCAACCGGAATCAGAAAAACCAGCGTCGCGCCCAGCGTGGAGCCGACAATCAGTCCACCAAGCTGCGCCGCCTCCGGGCTTCCGGCAAGCGCCTGCGCCAGCGCCGCGCCGCCCATATCGTTGGCAAGAATGGTACCGGCAAACATGGCCGGATCCGCGCCCAGCGCGCCATAGACCGGCACCAGCACCGGCCGCAGCAGCCGCGCCAGCACCGGCGCAAGCACAAGGATGCCCAGCATGGACAGCGCCAGCGCACCCATGGCCAGGATTCCCTCCTCAAGCTGTCTGCCCAGCCCCAGTGGGCTGCCAAGCACCCGGTCGCCCGCTGCCAGCAGCACAAAGCCAGCCATAATCCACAAAATGACCTCATTTACCGGCACCCGCACTCCCCCGTTTCATCCAGAATTCCGACAATCGCCGCGTCCACCGGCGCATCCGGCTGCTCCAGCCGCGCCGCCGAGCCGAAGCTGAGAATCACGCGGTCGCCCACCCCGGCTCCCACCAGATCGGCGGCAATCAGCTCCTCCCCCTGCGCCTGCACACGCAGAAGAATCTGCCCCCGCAGCGCGGCGCATTTTTTGGTCGCCCAGACACAGCCCGTCACAACACCCAGCCTCATGCGCGCCCCTCCAGCACATCCCGCGCCAGTGGTGTCAGGCGTCCATCAATCTGCTGCCCTGTCGCCAGCCGGCACCGCACCTCCGCCGCAGTCAGCACCGGGCTACGCGCCGGGCGCAGCTCCCGCACCCCAAGCTGCTTCATCTGCCGCTCTGCGGCCAGCAGACGAGCCCAGAGCGCGCGGTTGGCTGTAGCGGCGCAGCGGCGATAGCGCAGACCCTCCGGCCAGAGCCAGACGGGTTTCCCCTCGAGAAGCGCCTGAAGGCACAGCACATCCGGAAAATGCAGCAGCGCATGGGCATCCATTGAGCCAATTACTACGGCGCTATATTCCCCCTGCGTGACCCAGCGCCACGGCAGAGGCACCGGCGGCGCAGCACCCAGCAGCCGCGCCGGCGGCAGCGCCTCGCGGCTGCGGCGGCTCACCTCGCGCACAACCGCATCAATCAGCGCCTCATTCACAGAATCAGCCCCAGGTCGCCCCTGCGCAGCCCGCAGGCATTGGCCTCGTCATAATCCAGATGCACATAGGTACGGAAATCGGGCTGTACCCGCAGCAGCACCTCCTCGAAAATGACCGGTCGCTGCGTCAGCGTGCGCAGGCGCACCCGCTCTCCGTCCGAAAGTCCCATAGAGGCCGCGTCCTCCGGGCTCATGTGCATATGCCGCAGCGCAACAATGACACCCGTCCGCAGCGTCAGGCGTCCCCGCTCCGTCTCCAGAATCAGGCCGGGGCTTCCTTCAATGCACCCGCTGTGGCGCAGGGGCGCAGCCACCCCCAGCGCCACGCAGTCGGTTTGGGACAGCTCAACCTGACAGGCGCTGCGCTCCGGCCCCAGCACGGCCACATGCGCCATGCTTCCCTTTGACCCGATCAGGCGCAGACGCTCGCGGCAAAGATACTGCCCCGGCTGCGAAAGCGGTCGCTCCGGGCTGAGTGCATGGCCAAACAGGGTGAGTGCCGCCTCGCGCGTCAGATGCACATGCCGCCCGGAGGCCTCCAGCGCAACCACCCCCCGCTGCCGCAGACGGCAGAGCACTGCCTCCATGCATTCCGGCATTATGCACGCCCCCTTTCTGCCCGACACGGCGGCGTATCCCCGCCGTCGCACGGAAAAGCCCCCGCCTTCAGGCGGATCATCAGAATCCAGCACAGGCTCGACAGTCGGTTGAGCGCCGTGACAATATCCGGCCGCGTCAGCAGCCCCTCCCGGTCGGAGAAGGCGCGGCAGGCAGCCAGCTCCGTCTCGCGCACGGCGGTGCGCACGCGGTTGAGCTGGAGCATCGCCGGGCCATCGGCCGCCTCCGGCATGAAATGCGGCTGGCCATAATACTTCGCCGGATGATGGCTGTGCTCCCGCAGGGCGTCGGCATCCAGCCCGCACAGGTGCAGCGGCGCAAGCGGCGCATTGAGCACATCCGCCCGGACGAGGCTGCGCACGCAGTCCAGAAGCTCCCGCAGCGCCGCCACCAGCGCGCCCCGCCCCTGCGCGGCCTGCTGCGCCAGAAGCAGCTCGGCCTCCAGCGTGTCCAGCTTTCCCCGAAAGGCGATGCGCGGATGCAGCTTATGCACCAGCAGCTCCCCGGCAAGCTGGGTCATCTGCTCCGGCTTCTGCGAAAAGCTGCCGCCATCGGGCGTGACATAGCGCTGCGGGGGCGTTTCGGCCCCGTCGATCAGCTCAATCCCCTCACTGCGCAGCCAGTCTCGCGCCTCCGGCGTCAGGCGATCCTCCGGCGCGAGGAAGAAGCGGCGCTTCCCATCCCGGACGCGCAGTCCGGCGCGCACATTTTCCTGCGTGTAAAGCATCAGGTTGCCGACGCAGTGCTGCCCTTGGGCAGGATGGCATCCACCTCCGTATGCGGACGCGGAATCACATGGACGGAGATCAGCTCACCGACCTTCTCCGCGGCAGCCGCCCCCGCATCCGTCGCGGACTTGACCGCGCCCACGTCCCCGCGCACCATAACCGTCACCAGACCGCCGCCGACCTGCTCCTTGCCGACAAGCTGCACATTGGCCGACTTGACCATGGCATCGGCTGCCTCAATCGCGCCGACCAGACCGCGCGTTTCAATCATTCCCAGTGCATTCGTGTTTGCCATCATTTATTCATACCTCCAAGTATTGCAGGCCGCGTCACCGCGCAGCCGCTTCAGAATTTCCTCCGTCAGACGCTCCACCTGCTGCGGATCCGGCAGACGCTCCTGCGGCGCCTGTGCAGGCTGTGTGCCCCAGGCAACCCGGCGCAGATTGAGCAGATCCAGCGGTCCGATGTTATTGGACGAGGAGCTCCCGCCCACTGCGCCGCAGCCCAGCGTCAGCGCGGGAAAAAGCGCTGTCGTCGCGCCGATGCCGCCCAGCGCCGCCGGGGTATTGACCAGAAAGCGGGAGACGGGAATCTCCAGCGCAAAGCGCCGGATCACCGCCTCATCCGTCGCGTGAATGGAGAAGGTGTGCCCCGCACCCTCGGCCAGCAGCACCTCCACCGCGCGGCGCAGCACCGTGTCCTCATCCTTCTCCACAAAAAAGGCCAGCACCGGGCAGAGCTTCTCGCGCGAATAGGGCCGCGTCGGGCCGGCCTGCGTCTCCTGTGCCATCAGCACGCGGGTATCCGCCGGCACCGTAATGCCCGCCATCCGCGCCAGCTCACAGGCCGTTTTTCCGACGGTCTGCGGATTGATCGAGCCATCGCAGCGCAGCAGCAGCGCCGCAAGCCGCCCCGCATCCGGCTCCGGCAGAAAATGCGCGCCCTGCCGCTCAAATTCCTCCCGCACGCGCACGGCGCAGCATTCCTCCACCACAACGCTCTGCTCCGAAGCACAAATGGTTCCGTTATCAAAGGTTTTCGACCGGATGATATCCGCCACGGCCTGCGCAAGCTGCGCCGAGTGGTGAATATAGGCCGGGCCGTTTCCCGCGCCGACGCCAATGGCCGGCTTGCCGGAGGAATAGGCCGCGCGCACCATGGCCGGGCCACCGGTTGCCAGAATCAGCCGCACCTGCGGATGCGTCATCAGCTCTCGCACCGCCTCCGGCGTCGGCATTCGCAGGCAGGAAATCGCACCGGCGGGACAGCCCGCCGCCTGCGCCGCCTGCGCCATCAACTCCGCCGCTCTGCCGGTGCAGCCGACCGCCCGGGGATGGGGCGAAAAGACAATGGGACTGCCGGCTTTGATGGCAATCTGCGCCTTATAGAGCACGGTCGAGGTCGGATTGGTGGAGGGCACAATGCCTGCAATCACGCCGACCGGCACCGCCACCTCCCAGAGTCCCGGACGGCTGGCGACGACGCCAACCGTTTTCAGCTCCCGTATCGCCTCATAGACCCGGTGGGAAGCAAAGCGATTCTTCTCCTCTTTGTCGCGGGCATTGCCGAAGCCCGTCTCCTCCTGCGCCATGCGCCCCAGCTCCGCCGCGTGGCGCGCGCCCGCGTCGCCCATGGCCGCGACGATGCGGTCAATCTGCGTCTGGTCGAGCTGCTTCAGCTTCTCAAAGGCGGCCTGCGCCGCCACGATCCGATCCCGGCATTCCTGCCGGGCAAGCAAATCCTGATCCATTGCTACTCCTTTTCCCGTGGCTGCCGTGCCACGCTCTCCACAGCCTGCGCAAACGCGGCGCAGGCTGCCCTGCACGCCGACTCCGTTCCGGTCAGGAGTCCGCCCGCAAAATTCGTCTCGCTGGGCGGCTTGAAGCAGACGCACAGCTCCACCGCAGCCGCCTTGAGCGCCGCATCCAGTCCGCAGATTGCCTCCAGCGGCGGCGCAATGAGGTAGGCCAGCGGCGCGCCCTGCGGCACACCGGCCTGTGCCGACAGATAGCTCCCCGTGCGCGAAATGCAGTGCGCAAGATAGACCACCTCCTGCGTGGCCTCCGCTGCGCAGAAGCCCAGCTCCTCCAGCGCAGCCAGCGCCGCATACAGCGCGCCGCGCACCTCCGGCGGCGTCTGCCCGGCCAGCACGCCGATGACCTCTCCGGCCAGCGCGGTGGTCGCATTGGCCGCGCCCGCATAGAGGCTGCGGGCATAGGCCACCTCCACATTGGCGCTCTTGGTCGCCGCGTCCAGCGCAATATAGGTCGCGTCATCACTATCCGCCGTCAGCAGCGCCAGCACCCGCCGCGACCGGCTGACCCCCAGCGCCGCGCAAAGCGCCGGGCTGGCATTGGGCAGCAGCCGCGTCGCCAGTACCCGCACCGCGATGCGCCGTCCGCTCATTCCTCCTCCGTTTTCAGCGCCACGCCAGAGACCTTCTGGCGCAGAATGCGCGCAATCAGCCCGGCAATATGCGCCCCGGCCTCCACCGCGGGCACGCCCTGGGCATGAATGTTGGAAACCACGCTGCGGCTGGACTCAGCAATGCCGCAATGCGGCCGATAGGTCAGATAGGCGGACATGGACTGACTGGTCGCCAGACCCGGCCGCTCACCAATCAGCAGGCAGACCAGCTCACAGCCCGTCAGCTCCCCAATATGATCGGACGCGCCCACCCTGCAATACTGCACGCAAAGGCTCTGCGGCGGCTCAATGCCGCTGCGCTGAAGCCCCTGGCGAATCGCGGCGGCGCAGTCGGCTGCGTTGGCTGTGATGGCTGCGGAGGAAAGTCCGTCGCCAATGACCAGCAGGACGCGCGCCTCTGCGCATACCTCCTGAATCACCTTCGCCGCCGCCTCATCGAAGCGTCGCCCCAGATCCGGGCGGGTGAGATATTCATCTTTATCCCCGCAACGGGTTTTGATCGGAATCCAGCCGTTGGCGCGGGCAAAATCCTTCGGCAGCTCGGAAAAGACGCTGTCCTGCGCCGCCGCATGATCGGCCCGGAAGCGCAGAAGCGTCTGCGTCAGATAGCGCGTACCGGCGCGCCCGACGCCAAGCCGCGCGGGTGTCCTGCGCCGGAGGGCCTGAAAGCGCTCCGGCTGCGCGGGCTGCTGCGTCAGATACTCCCGGCGCAGATCCACCTTTGTGATATCCGGCAGCGCCAGCTCAGGCTCCGCCAATTCCTCATGATGATTGTTATTTTCCCCGGCGCTCTGCTGCGGCGCAGAGGTCGGCTCCATCTCGCGCAGCAGCTCTGCCACCAGCGCGCGCAGCTCCTCCTGATTCATAGCGTTCCTCCCTCCCGCAGCAGCACCGAGCCGTCACCGGTTTTCGGCGTCGGCTGTCCGTTCTCCCAGAAGCCCATCTCCTCCAGCCAGCGCTGGAAGGGGGCAATGGCCGTCAGACCATAGAGCTGGCGCAGGGTTGCCGTCTCGCGGAAGCCCGTGGTCTGATAGTTGAGCATCACATCGTCACCATGCGGAATGCCCATGAAATAGTTGCAGCCCGCTGCCGTCAGCAGGGTCGCCAGATTCTCAATGTCATTCTGGTCGGCTTTCATGTGGTTCGTATAGCAGGCGTCGCAGCCCATCGGGACTCCGCTGAGCTTGCCCATAAAATGATCCTCCAGACCCGCGCGGATGACCTGTCGCGCGTCATAGAGATACTCCGGGCCGATGAAGCCCACCACGGTGTTGACCAGGAAGGGCTGATAGCGGCGGGCAAAGCCATAGCAGCGCGCCTCCATGGTCACCTGGTCGGCGCCATGGTGCGCCTCCGAGGAGAGCTCGGAGCCCTGCCCCGTTTCAAAATACATCACATTGGGGCCCTCCGCCGTTCCCTGCGTCAGCGCAAGCTGCCGCGCCTGCTCCAGCGTCCCTGCGCAGAAGCCGAAGGCCTCATTTCCCTTCTGCGAGCCCGCAATGGACTGGAAAATCAGATCAGCCGGGGCACCGGCCTCGATTGCCCGCATCTGCGTGCTCACATGCGCCAGCACGCAGGTCTGCGTGGGAATGCGGTAGCGCTGCTTGACCTCCTCAAAGCGGGTCAGCAGCTCCTTCACCCGCGCGGCGCTGTCACCGGCCGGGTTCAGGCCGATCACCGCGTCCCCCGCGCCCCAGCTCAGTCCCTCCAGCAGCGAGGCCAGCACGCCATCCGGGTCATCAGTGGGATGATTGGGCTGCAAACGGCACGAGAGCGTTCCCGGCAGCCCGATGGTCGTGTTGCAATGCGCCGTGACCGTGATTTTCTTTCCGGCCGTGATGAGATCCAGATTGCTCATGAGCTTGCAGACGGCTGCAACCATCTCTGCGGTCAGGCCGCGCGAGATGCGGCGGATATCCGCACCGGTGGTCTGCTCCGAGAGAAGCCACTGGCGAAGCTGCCCCACCGTCCAGCCGCGCAGCTCCTCATAGATGCGCACATTCAGATCATCCTGAATGATGCGCGTCACCTCATCCGCCTCATAGGGCACCACCGGGTTCTCCCGCAGCTCCGACAGCAGCAGCTCCGACAGCACGATTTTCGCCGCCACGCGCTCCTCCGCCGAGCGCGCCCCCACGCCCGCAAGCCGGTCGCCCGATTTTTCCTCATTGGCGCGGGCAAGCACCTCCTTCACATCGCGGAAGGAATAGGTTTTTCCAAACAGAATCGTTTTCAGCTTCAAAGACAGCAACTCCTTTGTGTATGCCTCGAATACAACGCAGACAGCTCAGACAACCAGCGTCTTCACCACAACCGGCAGAGCCTGTCCGCCCGCAATGGGCATCCCGATATCCAGATATGCCCCCTCCGGCAGGGCAATGCCATCCAGACACAGGAGTCCGGCCTCCGGCAGCCGCAGCCGCAAGGCCTGACCCAGCGCCTTCCCCATGTCCGCCTGCACCGCCACCAGCAGCGGCAGGCCCGTCCCGCAGCGTCCGCGCATCGCGTGCGCCAGCGCATCGGCCAGCCGGGAAAGCGCCGCAAAGCGCGGATTCGGCCAGCCCTCCAGCGCAAGCACGGCAGGCTCCTGCGGCGCAAGCAGCGCAAAGCGCTGCCGCAGAATTTCTGCCAGAGTCTCCACCTCCTGCGTCTGCTCCTGCGCGGACAGGCAGACCACCGGCAGGTTTTTCATCGGAAAGCGCACTCCTTCATGGAAAATGGTGCTGCCCGACAGCTCTGTCGTGTGGCTGCCTGCCCCGATTACCGTGGCGCGAATCGTCTCGGCCGCGCGGCACCAGCCTCCCGGCGCGCACAGGCGCGATTGCAGAAGCGCCTGCCCAAGCAGCACGCCCAGGTCACCATAGGCAAAGGGCGGACGCGACTGCCCATCCATCAGATCCGCCACACCGCCGGAAAAGGACAGGAGCGGACGCCCCTGCACCGCAATGGGCTGATCGGCCACAAAATCCGGATAGCCGGGCGCGCCCAGCCCCAGCACGGCCCACTCCAGCACCCGCACCAGCAGCGCTGTCACCGGCGCAAGCTGCTGCGGCGTGACCCGCTGACCGCATTTCAGATTAACATAATCCCGTAAAACAGGGGCGATATAGGTGATCTCCCCCTCTGGCGTCAGCTTCATCAGGTGTCCCCCGACATCCAGACAGCCGGTCGCCCGCAGCGCGCCGCAGTCGAACAGCGCCATATTGGTCGTGCCACCGCCGATATCCAGATTCAGCACAGCGCACTGCTGCGCCGCAGAGCGCGCCTGCGCGCCAGCGCCCTTGCCCGCCAGCACGCTCTCCAGCGCCGGGCCGGCGGTCGCGACCACAAAATTCCCCGCAAAGCCGCTGAGGGCCTCCAGCACGGCGCGCGCATTCTCCTTCCGCGCCGTCTCGCCGGTGATGATGACGGCCCCGGTCTGAAGCTGCGCGGGCTGCACACCCGCGGCCGCATATTCTGCCGCAACCAGCGCCCGAAGGCGCTGCACATCAATCTCCGTCTCCGAGCGCAGGGGCGTAAAGTGAATGCCGCTGCGATAGAGGATCTCCTTGTCTGTGATGGCAAAGCGCGGCACAGTGGCCGCATTTCCCTCGTTCCGGATCGTCAGCCTCGAAAAAACAAGCTGCGTTGTGGTGGTGCCGAGGTCAATGCCCACCGACAGCAGCGCGCTCAAATCGCCTGCCGCAGCAGCGCTGCGGCCTCCTGCTCCGTCAGGGGGCGGGGATTTCCGGCCGCGCAGGGATCTGCCACCGCGGCCCGTGCCAGCGGCTCGATTGCCTGACGCAGCGCCGTCTGCGACAGGCCCGCCGCCGTCAGACTCGTTGGCAGCCTGAGCTGTCGCCGCAGGCGGGTCAGCGCTACCAGCAGACCACCCAGCCCATGCAGCCCGCTGGCCAGCGCCAGCGCCTCATAGGGTGCGGGGCTCTGCTGGGCATTCCAGCGCAGCACATGCGGCAGAAAAATCCCGCCCAGTCTGCCGTGGCTGATGTGGAAGCGCCCGCCCACCGCGTGCGCCAGCGCGTGGCAGGCCCCCAGCCCCGCCTGGTCAAAGGCCGCGCCCGCCATGGCTGCCGCCTCATGCACCTGCGCCCGCACCGCCGTCTGCCCCGCATAGGAGGCAGGCAGCAGCCGCAGCAGCGTCGCGAACGCACCGCTGGCCAGCGCGGTGGAAAAGCCGGAGGCGCCCCGCGCCGCCACCGCCTCGACGCAGTGGATCAGCGCATCCATGCCGGCCTCCGCAATCACGGCAGGCGGCAGCCCATCCAGCAGCGCCGGAATCAGAACCGCCGCATCCGGCCGCAGACGCGCATCCACCAGCGGATGCTTCACCCCTTCGTGGGTCAGGACGGCGAAGGCCGTTACCTCCGAGCCAGTGCCGGAGGTTGTGGGGATGGCCACAAAGGTCGGCCGCCGCGCACAGAGCGCCAGCATCCCCTTGGCACAGTCGATTGCGCTGCCGCCGCCCAGCGCCAGCAGCAGCTCCGGCTCCACCTCCCGCAGCAGCGCCACGCCCTGCGCAACGCAGCGCAGCTCCGGCTCGGGCTGCACGCCATCAAAAATGCGGCATTGTCCACCCAGCGCAGCCGCGATACGTCCGGCCACACCGCTGCGGGCAAAAAACGGATCCGTCACCAGCACGGCGCGCTCTACCCGCAGCGTGCGCAGATATTCCGGGCCATACAGCGCCGTATGCAGCGAAAACATCGCCATCACCTCGTTTCCTCTCTAGTCTCTCCGATTATGGCCGGAACATGTATCCGCCAGCGGAAAAAAATATTTTTTCCGTTGACAGGCCTGCCGAAATATGAAAAAATAGAGGCAGAAAAGGAGTGAGTTTACCATGGCAGAGCTCATCAGGCTGACCTGTCCCCACTGCGGCCAGGCATTGGACATTTCCGCCGGGCTGGAGTCCTTCTCCTGCCTCTATTGCGGCACGCGCTCACCGGTCAGCGCGTTGCAGCCCCCGTCCGACGACGACACGCCAGAGGCGCTGCGCGGGCGGCTGCCGGAGGCCGTTCTGCGCTATCCCGATCTCTACAAAACGCTCGACCGCGAGCATTTTTTCGACGCCTTTGCGCGCTACGAGCGCGAGAACACGCCGCTGCTGCGCGCGCTGGATCGCTGCGTGCGCAGCCAGCCGGAGGCGCTGGAGCCGCTGTGTCTTGCGCTTCTGGACGGGCTGGAGGCCCATATGCAGGCCGATCCGCGCTGGGCACACCGCCGCACGCGCAGCAACGTCTTCTGGGAGGTCAAGGTCGTTCTGGCCATTTTCCTGACGCCGCTGGCCCGCAAACTCGCGCTCGACTGCGCTGAGGATTTCCGCAGCACGCTGCATCAGCTCTGGCTGCGCCGCTGGCCGCAGGAGCGCTGGGAGCCGGGCGATTACGACACGCTGGTCGCGGGCTACAACAGGCGGCGCCTGTGCTTCATTACAACCGCAGTCTGCCGCCACGACGGGCTGCCGGACGACTGCGCCGAGCTGACCGCCTTCCGCCGCTTCCGCGACGGCTGGCTGACCGGGCGGGGCGACACGGCTCTGATTCAGCAGTATTATGCCGTCGCGCCCTTCCTGGTTTCGTGCATCGAATACTGTGACGACCCGGACGCGCGCTACGAGGAGCTGCGCACCCGCTGGCTTGCGCCCTGCTACCGGGCATTGCAGCAGGAGCGCCCGGCAGACTGCCGCCGGCTGTATGTGCAGATGGTGCAGAGCCTTGCGCAACGCTACCACATTCCCCTGCCGCCCACCTGAACCAACCGCCCCCGCCGGAGCATTCCGGCGGGGGCATTTTATTTGTCAGTGCTTGCAGTATTTCCTGCAAATAGCAGTTGATTTTTTCCCCGCTCCGCGCTATAATGATGCCGAACAAAACGAGCAGAGGCTTCGCTGCTGTAAAGGCGTTCGCGTCAGGCTTTGGAGCTAAACAAGGGAATGGGGTCCGGATTGCATCCAAATCCCCGCATCTAACCAATACCGTGGGCATCGAGAAGGCCGTCTGTTGACGAAAGTCAGTCATTGGGGCAACCTGAGAAGGCAGGGCGGCGCTTCGCTTGAGATGCAAGTCGGGAGACCTACTGTGATCGTGAGAATAATTGCCAGGAATGGTTATGGTGATGTTCTGCCTGTTACAAGGCACGGCCGCCATAGCCTTTTTTGTTCCCCGGGCGGCCCTGACTCCGTATTACGCCTGTGGGCGAGGAAATACAGAATTATTTAAGGAGGCAAGGATTCTCATGAAAAATCGCATGCTTTCTCTGCTCCTGGTTATGGGCCTGCTGCTCAGTCTGCTGCCGGGCTCCATTCTGGGCGCAGAGACCACGGCAGAGGCACCCTACGAGCTGCGCACGCTGACCTTTGAGGACGCAGATTACAAGGGCGACGTCAACTACGCCGGTAAGAAGGACTGGTCCAGTCTGATCGACAGCCCGCAGTACGGCGGCCCGCTGCTCTATCCGCAGGACGCCACCACGGTCTACAACTGGTACGACAAAGACAACACCGAGCTGAAGCACAGCTTCACCGACGAATGGGGCGACCACCAGTACTGGGGCGGCGGCGAGGCCATCTCGCACTACGTTTCCGGCGACTACACCACCTACGGCGGCTATGACAGCCAGCTCACCGTCTACAAGGCCAATGTCAGCGGCCTTGCAACCACCGGCGGCGGTCACAACGGCTCCAACAACTTCGCCGTTCACTACGGCTATGTGGACAACTCCGGCTACGGCGGCACCAAGCTGCAATGCCTGACCTTCGGAGACAATGTTGCCCGCGTGATCGACCATATGTACGTCAACAACATCACCTACGCCATCAACTGCTACTGCAACGGCAACGGCCTGACCGCAAAGATCGGTGAGGATGACTGGGTCAAGCTCGTGGCAACCGGTCACCACGCCGACGGCAGCACCGCAACGGCGGAGATTTATATGTGCAAGGGCCCGGAGCAGATCATCTCCGACTGGACAAAGTGGGATCTGTCCGGCCTCGGCGCCGTGACCAAGCTGGAGCTGAACGTCATGGGCTCGAGCGACAATGGCTACGGCTTCTCTCAGCCGGCCTACTTCGCCTATGACGATGTGGCGGTGCGCTTCCCGCTGCCGCAGGCCACCTGCCTGCGCGTGCTGGAGGATGCGCCCGCGGCTGGCAGCATTTCGGCCGGCGGCCTGTATTCGCTCCCGCTGCACTCCGTCTTTGCCGACAGCGAGGGACACAGCCTGCGCTACAGCTTCGAGACGGACATCAGCAATGAGCACACCAAGATCGCGGACGGCATCTTCTATTTCTCCACCAGTGAGGAGGGCGTCCACGAGGTCACTCTGCGGGCAGCCTGTACCGACGGCGAGGTCACGCACAAGCTGACCATCACCGTGCAGAAGGCCAGCGAGGGCATCGAGGCGCAGTATGGCTACGACGAAACGCCGCAGTCCAGCGTCACAGTCTATGTCACCCTCTCCAACAACGGCCTGCCGCTGCTGGCCGCCGACGGCGAAACAACGCTGTCGCATCTGGAGGTTACGGTTCCCTATTTCGATCTCGGCCTGTACGGGCTGGAGTCCTTCTACCGCTATGGCACGAACGGCGGAAAGGGTCCCTATACCAACGAGACGCTGATTCTGCGTCCGACCGGTCTGCATCTGTACCTCTATCTGCTTGAGCGCTACTATATGGGTCTGCCTGAGGAGCAGTGCTGCAAGGGCACCTCCGGCGTGCTGGACTATGCCAGGGCCACCGACCTCTTTTACATGAACGGCGACGCCGCCTACAGCAGCAACGGCCTGAGCGCCCTGAGCATCAGCGGCAGCGCCACGAGCCTCTACATGACCAATTTCTGGGGTCATGACGAGAACCTCATGTATTACCGCAACCACTGCTATCCCTACATGAGCGCCGGCTGGGGCGCCACCTCGGACTACATCCTGCTCTCCGACGGCGACACCTGGGATGTGGCCATGTTCACCAACTGGAATTTCTACCACAGTGGCTATTTTGCCAGCTTCACACAGGACAGCTACACCGCGCTGCCCGGCAGCGAACTGACGGTTGCCACGCAGAAGTGGGGCACCACCGCGGAGGCCACCGCCTTTGAGCCCGCAAGCGGTCTGAGCGTCGCGCTGTATGACAGCGACTGGACGCTGGTCGAGACGCTCTCCTACACCGCCGAGGGCGAAAACACCATCCGCTTCAAGGCGCCGGAGAAGGCCGGTACCTACTACCTGATGGCAATCGATCCCAGCGCAACCGACGCAGAGCTGGCCAAGATCGCACCGGCCACCGCGCAGCTTCTTGTTCACGAATGCACAGACAGCGACGGCGACAAGAAGTGCGACACCTGCGGCGCGCTGGTCAACAGGGTCCCCACCCTTCTGGAGGGCGTGACCGACCGGACAGTCACCATCCAGACCGGCCAGTCCTATCAGCTTCATGACCTGACCCAGGGCCGCATCTTCACCGATGCCGACGACACGCTCTCCTACCAGAACTATTTCTACCGCAAGTCCTCCGACGGCGGCGAGACCTGGGGTGAGCTGACCGGCTTCCGTGTGCTGGAGCACGGCGGCATCAACGACTCCGTGGTCAACAACACCGAGGGCACCTACATCTATGAGTTCGTCGCCTTCGACGGCTATGCCTACTCCGAGCAGACCTGGACGCTGACGCTCATCACGAAGGATGTCGTGTCCGCAAACGTCAGCTTCTACATCGGCCGCGACCAGAACTACAGCCAGCACAACACCTACCCCGTTCTGGAGCTCTACCGCACCGCCGGTATCGACGAGGAGCTCTTTGACTATGTTGGCTGGTTCACCAACGCGGAGGGCCAGACCGAATACGTCTACAACCCCCATGCCTACACCATCGTGGACGGCCAGACGGACTATGTCGTCATCGACGGGCAGCAGTACGAGCTCTTTGGCTACGAGAAGCTCACCTTCACCGACAGCGCCTTTGGCGCACAGGAGGAGGGCGCAACGCCCAGCGGCACCGTGGTCTCCAACTACAACATGTTCTACGCCACCGTGGAAACAGGTCGCTACTCCACCCGCGCCTATGGCTGGAACAGCACCACCGAGCAGTATGACATCTACCTTGGCGGCCAGAGCCTCCCCCTGCCGATGGAAACGGATATCTACGGCGGCGGCGGCAACAATCTCTACCTCCGTGTGGTCAGCGCCTACACCACCTCCAAGAAGCTGGACGGCAACTACTTCAGCGCAGACGATTACTATGTGCAGATGATTATGCCCGTCACCGGCAGCATGATCCACGCAGGCGACCCCTATGTCAGCGGCAAGTACACCTACTATCCCTTCCTCTCCTTCGCCGCAGGCAACGGCTCGCTCTACAACGTCTATGCCTATCCCCGCGACACGGAGCACTACATCTTTAACCAGACCATCAACAACACCACCCCCGCAGGCTATCAGCTTGTCACCAAGAGTATCGCCATCAGTACGGCAATCGCGCTGGATGTGACGGTGCCGGAGGATGCTGAATTCGGCCTCTACTTCCAGCACAACAACTTCAACACCAAGGAGGTTGAGCCGACCGGCGCGCCGGTTTTCAACGACGACGGCACCAAGACAATCTCCTACAAGGTCAGCAAGAGCAACAGCAACTACACCTGGCGTCTGAGCGATCCCAGCGGCGCGCATCTGACCAAGGCCGGCTGGCTGTCCGGTCTGAGCAGCGCCACGCAGAAGACCTTCACCTACACCGAGGCCACCGACCGCTGCACGCACGATTTCTCGCAGCTCGGCACCACCGTTGCACTGCGCGACGAGGCAGACATTCAGGTCTTCCTCGACCATGACGGCTTCATGAGCACCACGGAAACCTTCCGCGTCCGTGCCTTCCGCATGTGGCAGCTCATCAACTCCGACACGGCCAACATCATGCTTGAGCCGAACTTCAACATTCAGGTGCTCCAGGGCAACGCTGCGGACATTCAGACCGTCAACGGCGGCAACGCCGTCAACAACTGGATTGACGTCACGCCCAGCACGACCGACATCGTGGCCGTGAACTATGACGCAATTGACGTCTACTCCAACGCAGACAACCACGGCACGCACGGCGGTCTTTTCCCCGCCACCGCACCGGAGCGCACCGGCGTCTTCGTCATCACCAATGAGCCCGCCGGCACCGCCACCGCCACCGTTTCCTTCAATGGCGGCACGGGCACCGACCGCGGCGCAGAGTGGGACTACAACTACGACACCTGGTACTACCTCGACACCGACACCGCGCCCACGCTGGACTTCACCGTTACCGCTGCGGACGACGTGGTGGTCAGCTACGCAGTCGTCACCACCGACGCCAGCCTGAAGAGCACCCTCTCCGGCTGGAGCACGCTCACCGCCGACGAAGCTGCGGCCTACCACGCGGATCTGCTTCCCTTCCGGCAGGCGGGCACCCTGGGCGGCACGGTCATCGTGCGCATGACCGACTCCACCGGCACCTCCTACTGTCTGGTTCGCGTGGCACAAATGCAGGTCACGCTGGAAGACGCCAGCCACCCCGGCGAGAGAATCATGCCCGGCGATCAGGTCACGATGCATTTTGACGGCCTCTACCGCTCGGTCAACAAGGTCTCCGGCATTTTCAACCCCCTGACCTACTACCTGCGCTACACCACCAACGGCACCGAGGTCAACGGCTCCCTCGGCCAGTATCAGCAGATGGACCGCGCCTCCATTACCCTTTCCATTCCCGCCGACCTCGAATTCCCGGAGGGCACAGAGCGCATCGAGTACCGCTTCACCAACGGCTATATCTATGGCTCCATGTATTCCGCCTCCAGCCCCTTTGACACACTCTACAACATGACCGACACCGGCGTCGGCACCAACTTCTCCGCAGTCGGCGTTTCCTTCGTGCTCAGCCGCCTGGCGGACATTCCCTTCACCGTTTCCGAGAAGGTCTATTACGATGTGCAGCTTCGCGTCACGGACGGCGAGAATGTCCTCGAGGGCTACAGCCTGACCCTGACGGACGACGCGGGCACGGCGCTGTCGGCCGATGAAAACGGCCGCTATCAGCTTGGCTTCGGCACCTACCACTACACCATCAGCAAGGCCGGCTATATCTGCCGCCGCGACTCCTTCACCCTGGGCGGCGCCGATGCCGAGAATGTGGTCGATGGCGTTCTGACGCTTACGCTCACCATGTCCGCCGCAGCCCCCAACGCCTGGGACGGCAGCAGCGTCGCAGAACCCGCGCAGGACGAGAGCGGTGTCTATCAGATCGCCACCGGCGCGGAGCTTGCCTGGTTTGCCCAGCGCGTCAACAGCGGCAGCACCACCATCTCCGCCGTCCTGACGGCAGACATCGATCTGGCCAGCTACGCCTGGACTCCCATCGGCAGCAGCGAGCAGAAATTCGCAGGCTCCTTTGACGGTCAGGGCCACAGCATCGCCAACCTCTATGCCGACTATGCCGGCACAAGCACCGCATCGGCTTACACGGGTCTGTTCGGCTATGTCGCAGGCAGCGCCGAGTCCTCCGCAAGCGTGAAGAACTTCTCCGTCAGCGGCAGCGTCAGTGCCACCTCCACCAAGAGCGTTGCCAGCGCCTATGTTGCCGGTGTGGTCGGCAGAGCAGACTACGCCCAGCTCAGCGGCATTACCTCCAACGTCAGCGTCTCCATCCGCCGCGTGAGTGGCAACTGGCAGTATGTTGCCGGTATCGTCGGCTACGCCACCGCCTCGGAGATCACGGACTGCGCCAACAACGGCAGCGTCCATGGCTACCAGTTCGTTGCCGGCGTCGTCGGCCACGCGAAAAACAGCCGCATCGTCAACTGCATCAACACCGGCGCCATCACGAGCGCAAGCAGCTATGTCGCAGGCGTGGCCGCCCGCAGCAAGAGCAGTACACTGCACGGCTGCGTCAACACCGGCAGCGTCTACAGCAGCACAACCTATGCCGCAGGCGTGGCCTACAACGTCGTCGATGGCTCGATCTCCTGCTGCTATAACGTCGGCACGGTTACAGCCGCAAGCAACTACGCCGGTGGTATCGTCGCCACGCTGGAAAAGACCGCCGCAATGCGCAACTGCTACAACGCAGGCACCGTCACAGCCACCAAATTCGGCGCCGCTGTGGTCTCCCGCGCACTGGGCAACAGCACAACCGCCGAGGTCTATTACCTCGACAGCAGCGCAGCGGATGCTTTTGCCACCGCATCCGCCGGGCAGACTGCTGAGGCAGTCACCGCCGAGACGCTGGCCTCCCGCGACTTTGTCATCCGCATGAACACCGGTCTGGACGAGGCCGCGTTCGCCGTTGGCACGGACTACCCCGTCCTGCGCTGGCAGAATCCCGACGCGGAAGCTCCCATGCCCAGCATCACCGCGCTCTCCCTGCCGGAAAGCATCAGCGTCTATTCCGGCAAGCCCGCCACGCTGACCGTCACCGCCACGCCCGCAGAGCTGCTGCTCCCGGCTCTCGTCTGGAGCTCCTCGAACGACGCTGTGGCCACGGTGGACGAAAATGGCGTTGTGACCGTCCATGCAACCGGCACCGTCACCATCACCGTCACGGCCGCTGACAACAGCGCGCTGACCGCAAGCTGCACCGTCACCGCCATCCGCTACGGCGACCTCAACGGCGACGGTCGGGCCAACACGGTCGACATCCGCGCAATCATGCAGTTTATGCGCGGCAATGCGCTGGACGACAGCGCGCGTCTGGCCGCCGACGTCAACAACGACGGCAAGGTCAACACCGCCGACATTTCCCTGATTATGCAGTTCATGAACGGCAAAATCAGCAAATTCCCCGCTGAGGAATGAGCCCGCACACGGCGGGAGAGTCCGCTCTCCCGCCGCCGAACCAAAAAACGATAAGGAGGACTTCCCTTGAAACGAACGATCAGTCTGCTTCTGGCGCTTGCGCTTGTCATGAGCCTTCTGCCCATGGTGGGCTTTGCCGCCGACGCGCCCCGCTTCTCCCTCTCTGCAGACAAAACCACCGTCAAGGCCGGTGAAACCATTAACGTCACCCTGACTCTGGAGCAGGACATCGCGGATGTCAGCCTGTGTGAGCTGTACATCCAGTATGACACCTCGCTTTTTACCCGCGGCGAGGCCACCCTCGGCACCGCCCTGCCGGAGATCAATGTTTCGCAGAAAAACATTGCACTCGACGGCACGGAGCTGAAAAATGACGGCACGGATGCCGCCATGCAGAAATTCACCATTTTCTCCGTTCTCTTCACCAGCAAGCCCGCCACCGCGGGCACCGTTGCCGTCATCCCCTTCACCGCGAAGGAGAACATCACTGCGGCAACGCCTGCGCAGTTCACCCCGGAGTTCTATCTGCTTCAGGACGGCAACTTCCAGGACATTCCCGCAACGGTCGGCGCACCGCTGGATGTGACCGTTCAGACCGCAGACTATCAGCCCGGCTACACTGTCAGCATGGGCGCAGACCAGAGCATCATCGCCGGTGAGGAGGTCAGCATTCCCGTCACCGTCGGTCACAACGGCGACCAGCGCACCTACAACGCCTTTGATCTCTCCTTCTCCTATGACGCGGCGGTGCTGGAGCTGCTCTCCACCACCATTGAGGGTCTGACCGTCACCACCGGCACGGGCAGTGTCCGCGTGCAGGGCTACGGCACCGACCGCGCGGTTGACACCGCCCCCGTCGCCCTTCGCTTCCGCGCGCACAGCGCAGGCAGCGGCGCAGTGACCCTTCTGTCTGCCAAGGTGGACCGCGCCGCCAACGCCATCTCGAATGATGCGCCGGAGGCCACCGTGCTCAACGCCACCACGACCGTCACCGTCAGCGGCTACCCCGTTACCCTGCCGGAGAACTTCAGCGGCGCCTCTGTCGCGCTGCCCGGCCAGGACTACAGCTTCTCCGAGCCCGAGGATTATTATGACTACACCGTGACCGTCACCGTCGGTGGTACGCCCGTCGAGGTTGTGAAGAACGCAGACGGTTCCTACACCATCCCCGGTGAAAAGGTGACCGGCCCCATCGTGGTCAGCGCAGAGCGCAGCGGCAAGCGTTTCAACGTCACGCTGGGCACTGACATGAGCGGCGCAGCCACCGCGCAGTACATGACCGACTACTCCGCCACCCTGAACGCCGCCGCAGGCTTCACCTACAGCGTCAGCGTCACCATCGCGGGCAGAGCCTACACTGGCTACCGCGTCAGCAACGGCGTCTACACCATCCCGGGCGCTGACGTCACCGGCGATATCGTGTTCACTGTTGTCAAGACCGAAATCCCCAGGGAAGAATACACCGTCACCTTTGAGGGCAGCGGCGCGGGCGACGCCACCGGTGCAGCCACCGTCACCGAGGGCAGCGACTACAGCTTCACTTTGACGCAGGCGCCCGGCTACACCTACACCGTCAGCGCCACGATGGGCGGCAAGCCCGTGGAGCTGCGCGAGACGGCCGGTCTTTACACCATCGCCGCCGTCAGCGGCAATCTGGTCATCACGATTGAAAAGACTGCCGCATTGCAGCTTGCAGTCACCCGCTATGTCGAGCTTGACGGCAAGACAATCTTCCTCGTGACCGTTGAGGGCACCCCGGGCGAGGGCAAGGCCTACGCCTACAATGGCAGCGCCATGTTCTACAGCGAGGTCTACGAGGCCTGGTGCTACCTGACCATTGAGTCCGGCGAGTTCAGCGAGGACGACGCCAGAGCGCAGATCACTGTGACAGAGAGCGCCTTCACCACTCTGCGCGCCAGCACGGACGTCAACCGCTCCGGCCGCGTGGATGTGAACGACGCACAGCTCGTTTACGACATCTACAACGGCACCTACACGGATTTCTCTACCGTTGAGATGCTGAAATTCCTTCTGGCCGACGTCAACGGCGACAGAAGCGTCAACGTGACCGACGCCGCTGCCGTCATCGCCGCCATCGGATAAGCTTCTTTCTTCTCTTTTTCCCCATAAGGGAAGCCGCCGGGATTCCTGCTCGAATCCCGGCGGCTTTGTCTCTTTTCTTATTCAATTTCGATCTGCCGCACGGCGGGCGCAAGCTCCGGCTGCTTCGGCAGAACCAGTTGCAGGACGCCCCTGTCATACTTCGCGCGGATTGCATCGGCCTGGATGCCGGACAGATCAAAGCTGCGGCTGTAGGAACCGTAGGAGCGCTCCACGCAGACAAGCTGCTGCTTCTCCTTCTGCTCAACGCGGCTGTGCCGCTCGGCGCGGATGGTCAGGCGATTGTCCTCGACATCCAGATGAATGTCCTCCTTGTTGAAGCCGGGCAAATCGGCCTCCAGCAGATAGTGGTCGCCCTCGTCCGTCACATCCGTCTGAAAGGCATCCGGCACGCTGCTGCGGAAGAAGCTGTCAAAATGCGGGGCGAAGAAGCGGCGCTCCATATCCTCCATCTCCCGGAAGGGGTTGTAGGCGTTCATGCTCTGATTAGAATTTCTGCGAGTCAGTTCAAACATCATTCTTACCTCCAGATGTTCTGCGGTTCCTTGCAGTCTGACTGGGGCTGGTCATCGGAGCCATCTTTATTTCTTTTTTCTGTCTTCACTTTATTCCCGAATCATGCACTTTTTATGACCAGAAAATGAACAGAATATGAATTTTGGCACTCTCGTCGCGAGAGTGCCAAAATTCATTATTTGCCTCAGGCGCAGCCCGCAGGGGCCTTCGCCGTCACCACATGGTAGCCGCTTACATTCAAAATGGTTTCGCCATCGACCTGGAGGGCGGTCGGGCGGTCAAACTCGACACTGACCTCCCTGCCGGTCAGAATTTCCACATGCTTCCGGTGGCGAATATGCGTGCCCTTGAAAATGGAGGGGAAAATCAGCAGCGTCCGCAGCTTCCCGGAGCCGTGGAAAACCATGGTGGAGACGGTGCGCGCGCTGCTCAGGCGATCCTGCGCCGGTGTCGGCATCATGCCGCCGCCATAGTAGCGGCCATTCATTGTCGGCGCAAGCCAAACCCTGCGATAGCTGTGGCGCACGCCATCCACCGTCACCACCGCATTGGTCGGCTTATAGTGGAACAGCAGGCCCTTGATCGCAATGGCCGTATAGTTGGCGGGCTTGCTTGAGCGCGCGCGCTGCGCGTCGCCCACCTCGCAGCAATAGCCGTCGATGCCATAGCCCACGCCGTTGAAGAAGCGATAGCTGCGCCCGCCGACCGTCACCTGCGGAAGCTGCTCCAGATAGGGCTCCAGGGAGAGCAGCGGCTCCACTTGCGTCTGCGCCATATCGCGCAGAAAATCGTTGCCGCTGCCGCCGGCAAAATAGTAGAGGGGCTGCGTCAGCCGCAGCGACGCCGTGTCATTGATGAAGCGGTTGAGCGTGCCATCCCCGCCGGAGAGCACCACCCGCGCCTGCGGCGCAAGCGCCGCGAAAAAGGCCGCGTAATCCGCAATCTTTGTCATATCATGGAACTCCAACGTGCTGCCGCGCAGCAGCGTCTCCAGGCTGCGCGCCCGCGCCTCTCCATTCCCGCCGCCCGCATTCGGGTTAAAAAGTATTGTGTAATGTTCCATCCGAGCCTCCCTGTTTTCTCCGGCAGCGCCGAAGGGCGCTGCTTTTTCACTATCATAGCACGGTTTTGCGCACAATTCCACATACATTTTTGAAAAAATAACCATATTCCGGCAATTTTTAACCGCAGGGCAGTTCCGTCCCCTCCTCTGTCTGCGCGCGCAGAGCCTTGTTCGCGGCAGAAAGCATCAGCTTGATGCGGTTGAGCTGATTGACCTCGGAGGCGCCTGGATCATAGTCCACGGCCACAATATTGGCCTGCGGATAGGCCTTTTTCAGCGCCTTGATGACGCCCTTGCCCACCACATGATTGGGCAGGCAGGCAAAGGGCTGAATGCAGACCAGATTCGGCGTACCGCTCTCAATCAGCTCGGCCATTTCGCCGGTGAGGAACCAGCCCTCGCCATACTGATTGCCGATGGAGAGGAAGGGTCTGGCCAGCGCCGCCACCCGCTCAATCGGCATCGGCGCCTCAAAACGCCGACTGCGCTCGAGCGCATCGAGAGCCGGCTTGCGCAGCAGCAGCAGCGCCCGGATGCCAAGCCGGGAGACCAGGTCGGAGCGCTTGCCGAGGAACTCGTGCTTATAGGTGCCGTTATAGAGGCAGTAGTTCATGAAATCCATCAGATCCGGCACAACCGCCTCCGCGCCCTCGCGCTCCAGCAGCTCGACCAGATGGTTATTCGCCAGCGGCATATATTTGACCAGAATCTCGCCCACCACGCCCACGCGCGGCTTGCGCCGCGTCTCATCGATGGGCAGCGTGTCAAAGGCCTCCACAATGCCGCGGCACACCGCGCGATAGCTCCAACGGCTGCGGGGATTGGTCAGACTGTCAATTGCAATCTCGCGCCACTGCTGATGCAGCCGATTGGCTGAACCGGCCACCGCCTCATAGGGCCGCACACGGTAAAGACAGCGCATAAACAGGTCGCCATACACCGCCGCATGTATCGCGCGCAGCAGTAGGCCGGGCGGCAGGCGGAAGCCGCTGTTCTTCTCAAGCCCCTGCGCACTGAGCGCGATCACCGGAATATGAGACAGGCCCACCTTATCCAGCGCCCGGCGGATGAAGCCCACATAGTTGCTGGCGCGGCAGCAGCCACCGGTCTGGCTCATGATGATCGCAAGGCGCCCGGTATCATAGCGGCCGGAAAGCACCGCCTCCATGATCTGGCCCACCACGGTGATGGAGGGGAAGCAGGCGTCGTTGTTGACAAATTTCAGGCCCGTGTCAATGGCCGTGCGGTTGTCGTTATCCAGCACCTCCAGGTGGAAGCCGTACTTCTGGAATACCGGAGCCAGAAAATCAAAATGGATGGGGCTCATCTGCGGGGCCAGAATGGTATAGCCCTCGCGGAACATCTTGCGGGTGAAGCGGCTGCGGATATAGCCGCCAGTCGACTCGGTGTGGGTCACGCCCTGCTGCGCGCGCATCTGCATGGCCGCAAGCAGGCTGCGGATGCGGATGCGCACCGCGCCCAGATTGTTCACCTCATCAATTTTCAGCACGGTGTAGAGCTTGTTGTGCTTTTCCAGAATCTCGGCCACCTGATCGGTGGTCACGGCGTCCAGGCCGCAGCCGAAGGAATTGAGCTGCACCAGCTCCAGATCCTCGCGGCTGCTGACCAGCTCGGCGGCGTTATAGAGCCGGGAGTGATACACCCACTGATCCAGCACGCGCAGCGGACGCGCCGGACGCTGCAAAGTCGGCAGGCTGTCCTCCGTGAATACATACAGGCCATAGGAGGCAATCAGCTCCGGGATGCCATGATTGATCTCCGGGTCGATGTGGTAGGGGCGTCCGGCCAGGACGATGCCGCGCCCGCCCTCCTGCTCCATGCGGCTGAGCCACTGGCTGCCCTGCGCGCGGATATCCTCCTTGGCGCGCTGCTGCTCAGCCCAGGCCGCGTGTACCGCCTCGCGCGTCTCGCGCTCGGGAATGCTCCACTCCTGCGCGCAGAGACGCACCAGACGGTCAGCCGCCGTTTTCTCGTCGGTAAAGGCAATGAAGGGGCGGATGTAGCGCACCGCGCCATCGGCAACCGCTTCCACATTATTTTTCAGATTTTCCGCATAGGAAACCACGATGGGACAGTTGAAATGATTCTGCGCGGAGTCAGACTCCTGCCGCTCATAGAACACGCAGGGGTGGAAAATGGTCTGCACCCCCTGCTCCACCAGCCATTGGACATGGCCGTGGGCCAGCTTCGCCGGATAGCATTCCGACTCGGAGGGAATTGATTCCATGCCCAGCTCATAGAGCCTGCGGTCAGAGAAGGGCGAAAGCTGCACGCGGAAGCCCAGGCGCGCAAAAAAGGTCGCCCAGAAGGGATAATTCTCGTACATATTCAACACGCGCGGAATCCCGATCGTCCCCCGGGTGGGCCGCTCCAGCGGCGGATAGTCAAAGAGGCGCTGGCGCTTGTAGGCCACCATGTTCTCGCCCTTCTGCGCCGCGGTCTCCGCGCCGAGTCCCTTCTCGCATCGGTTGCCGGTCACATGCCGCTTGCCGTTCGGGAAGCGGTTGACCGTCAGCATACAGCGGTTGGAGCAGCCGCCGCAGTGGGTGGTCTTGGTCGTGTAGGTCAGGGAAGCGATCTCCGCAAGGGGAAGCATCGTGCCGGGCTGCCCATGATAATGATTTCTGGCCAGCAGCGCCGCGCCAAAGGCGCCCATAATGCCGGAAATATCCGGGCAGACGACCTCCACGCCGGTAATGCGCTCCAGCGCGCGCAGCACCGCCTGATTGTAGAAGGTGCCACCCTGCACGACAATATGCCGCCCCAGCTCCGAGGCGTCGGTCAGCTTGATGACCTTATAGAGCGCATTTTTGATGACGGAGTAGGCCAGTCCCGCCGAAATATCCGAAACGGCAGCGCCCTCCTTCTGCGCCTGCTTGACATTGGAGTTCATAAAGACCGTGCAGCGTGTCCCCAAATCCACCGGATTGGAGGCAAACAGCGCTTCGCGGGCGAATTCCTCCGCCGTATAGCCCAGAGAGGCGGCGAAGTTTTCCAGAAAGCTGCCGCAGCCGGAGGAGCAGGCCTCGTTGAGCAGCACCGTGTCCACGCAGCCGTTGCGCAGCTTGATGCACTTCATATCCTGCCCGCCGATATCCAGCACGCAGTCCACCTGCGGGTCGAAGAAGGCGGCAGCGGTGCAATGCGCGACTGTCTCGACCTCGCCCTCGTCAAGCGAAAAGGCAGATTTCAGCAGCGCTTCGCCATAGCCCGTGGAGCAGGAGCGCACAATCTGCGCCCCATCCGGCAGGAGCCTGCGCAGCGTCTCGATGGCGCGCATCGCGGTTTGAATGGGATTTCCCTCATTGCCGGCATAGAAGGAATAGAGAAGCTGTCCCTCCTGCCCGATGAGGGCCATTTTGGTTGTGGTGGAGCCGGCATCGATGCCCAGAAAGCAGGGGCCGGTGTAGTCGCTGAGTTCCTGCTTGCGCACAACCGCCTGACGGTGGCGGTCACAGAAGGCAAAGTAATCCTCGCGGCTGTCAAATAGCGCGGGCAGACGCGGCATCTCAAAGGAAATCGCCACGCCCTGCTCCAGACGGGAGATCAGCGCCGCAATCGGAACGGCGGCAGTCTGCCCGCTCTCAAGCGCCGCACCCATGGCGGCAAACAGATGCGAATTTTCCGGATCGACGATCGTTTCCTCCGTCAGATGCAGCGTGCGGATGAAGGCCCGCTTCAGCTCCGGCATAAAATGCAGCGGCCCGCCCAGGAAGGCCACCGTGCCCCGGATCGGCTTGCCGCAGGCCAGGCCGGAGATCGTCTGGTTCACGACCGCCTGGAAAATGGAGGCAGCAAGGTCTGCCTTCGTCGCGCCCTCATTGATGAGCGGCTGAATATCCGTCTTGGCAAATACGCCGCAGCGCGCGGCGATGGGATAAATCTGCCGGTAGTCCGCCGCAGCGCGGTTGAGTCCCTCGGCATCGGTTTGCAGAAGGGAGGCCATCTGATCGATGAAGGAGCCTGTGCCACCGGCGCAGACGCCATTCATCCGTTCCTCCAGGCCACCGGTGAAATAGATGATCTTGGCATCCTCGCCGCCAAGCTCAATGGCCACATCCGTCTGCGGGGCAACCGCTTCCAGCGCGGTCGCGACCGCCACCACCTCCTGCACGAAGTCGATCTCCATCGCCTTGCCCAGATTGATGGCGCCGGAGCCCGTGATGCGCACGCGCAGCGCGCAGTCACCCAGCTTCTCCTGCGCCTGGCGCAGCAGCGTGGCCAGCGTTTCCTGGGTTTTGGCATGATGGCGACGATATTCTCCAAACACCACCCGGTTTTGCGCGTCAAGCAAAACCAGCTTCACCGTGGTGGAGCCGATATCCATACCGGCACGATAAGTATTCATAGCAAGTTTCCTCTGTCTGTCCAATTTCTCTTTACATCCGGGCTGTTTCATTTTCTGCGCTGCTCCAGATTCCCGCGCATCTCCTTCAGAAATTCCGCCAGCGGCCGCTCCGTGTGGAAGGGCAGGCAGAAGCGGTATCTGCGGCGCTGCACATCGCTGTGGCTGCGGATTCTGGCCTTCAGCGCCTCATAGCGGACGATCACATCATTCTCCAGCGCCCAGCGGCGGAGCTTGACCAGCAGATTGGCCGAGTGCGCCACATCAATCAGCAGCACGCCGAAAAACAGGCCGATGACAAAGGCGAATGCCAGATTATCCGACAGCCAGCGCAGCACTTGCAGGATATGCGGATGAATCAGAAAATAATAGGCCGCGCCCAGCAGCGCCCAGGCCGCGGAAAACTTCGGGCAGATGATGCCCTGAATATTGCCCCAGCAATCGCTGTAGTCCCAGAGGCGCACCTTCGCAATTTTCAGGCTGGCCAATCCTGCAACATACTCGATGAGGGTCATGCTGCACGCCATCAGCAGAAAGAGCAGCGCCTTTCTCCAGAAGGGCTCCGCCAGCGGGAGCCAGCGCTCCAGCCCGGCAATCAGGTAGAGCGCGCACAGGCCAAAGCCATAAATTGGCAGATACGGCCCCGTGCAGAAGCCGGGGTTGATCCACTTGTGCTCCGGATTGGAGGAGGAAAAGAATTTCCGGAAGACCACCTCCATGCACCAGCCGGAAAGAGAGCCCATAAAAAACAGGAAGGCCAGCGTCAGAAAAACGTTCATATTCCGTTCTTTCCTCCTTTGCAGTCGGGGCGCAAGGCCCAATTCAATTTATTCTAGCGGCAAGTTGTGAACAAAATAAGAACAGCGGCCGTTTTTTCTCAAAAAAATGTCGCAAATTTGCAGCGCAGACGGCAGGCAGGGCCGGCTGCACACGCTGCAACCGGCCCTGCCACACTATTATATACAGCCAACTCAGGCGATCGGCTGGTTCGCCTGCTCAATAATCTGCACAAATTTCTCCGGCACCAGAGACGCGCCACCGATCAGGCCGCCGTCGATATCCGGCTGCGCCAGCAGGTCGTAGGCATTGCGCTCATTCATGGAGCCGCCATAGAGGATGGTGGTCGCACGGGCATTCTTGGAGCCAAACAGCTTGCGCACCACGGTGCGGATATGCTGGCAGACCTCCTCGGCCTGCTCGGGGCTGGCCGTTCTGCCGGTGCCGATGGCCCAGATGGGCTCATAGGCGATGACCACCTTGCGGATGCGATCCTCACCGATGCCGGCCAGAGCCAGCTTGATCTGCATGGTGATCCACTCCTCGGTCACGCCGTTCTCACGCTGCTCCAGGCTCTCGCCGCAGCAGACGATGGGAATCAGGCCCGCCTCCAGCGCGGCGCGGGTCTTGGCGTTCACCTCGGCATCCGTCTCGCCCATGGCGCGGCGCTCGGAGTGGCCAATGATGACATATTTGCAGCCGGCATCGGTCAGCATGGCGGTGGAAATTTCCCCGGTGTAGGCGCCGGAGGCGTTGGCGTTGCAGTTTTCGGCGCCGATGCCGACGCGCGTTTCGCGCATCGCGCGCACAGCGGCGGGAATGCAGACGGCAGGAACGCACAGAGCAATGTCACACCAGCGGCCGCGGGGCAGAAGTGTTTTCAGCTCGGTCATAAACGCCTTGGTTTCGCTGGGAGTCTTGTTCATCTTCCAGTTACCGGCAATCAGCGTCTTGCGGTATTTTCTGTTCATTGTGGATTCTCCTTCCAGTTAGCTCATCCAGAAAAATGATAATATTCAGCTTGCTTGAAGCGTTGGGGCTTATTGATCCTGAAGGCAGGCAATGCCGGGCAGCTCCAGGCCTTCCAGGAACTCCAGGGAAGCGCCGC
>CAYXIN010000019.1:0-27679 GCA_964465395.1 uncultured Oscillospiraceae bacterium
TTATAGCACAAAACTTGTGCGATTGAAATAATTTTCTGTCTGTGGTCATTCCTGTGGTCAAAACGGTTTCCTGACCTTGTTTGTCGCTGAGACGAAATCCCGCTTTCGACCGTGTTTCAAGGGTTTGCGGGGTTGTGCCTGGGCAGTTCATGGATAGGCTCTGCGCACTCCCAAAGCAGGCGCGCTACCAACTGCGCTACACCCGGTTATTTCGTTAGCTGATCTGGCTGGAAGGGAACTCCTGCCGCTGACCAGCGCTTACGCGCTTATGGCGGTTGCCGAAAAGCGATTCCAAACAGCCTGTGGGCAGTGCGACGTAAGCACTACACACAAGCATACTATACACAATCAGTGGCAAAAAAGCAAGCGGAAATTTTACTTCCGGTGATTGTGTTTCTGTTTGACTGTAAGGGCGGAGGGGAGGCCCCTCCGCCGACAGAGAATCAGCAGCAGTTATTGTTATCGCAGCCGCACCCGCAGCCATTATTGTTGCCGCAGCCGCAGCCGGAGCCCAGCAGACCGTTTCCGTTGCCGCAGCAGCTAAAGAGCAGGATCAGGATGATGATCCACCAGCAGCCATTGAAACCGTTCGAGTTACACATAGTCAGGCACCTCCGTCTAAGTTGTGAGCACTCGGCTCACTCCATGTTATGACGATGGGGCGCAAAGGTGACAATGAGCGACGGGAAACAGACGAAACAAGGGCGCAGCCGTTTGTGGCTGCGCCCTTGAAAAGGACAAATTACTTGATCTCGACGGTAGCGCCGGCTTCCTTCAGTTCGTTGGCGAGCTTCTCTGCGTCTTCCTTGGAGATAGCTTCCTTCAGGGTCTTGGGGCAGTTGTCAGCGATTTCCTTGGCTTCCTTCAGGCCCAGGCCGGTAGCGGCACGGATGACCTTGATGACATTCAGCTTGGAAGCGCCGCATTCCTTCAGAATGACGTCGAACTCGGTCTTTTCCTCGACAGCCTCAGCAGCGGCAGCGGGAGCAGCAACAGCGGCAGCAGCAGCGGAGACGCCGAAGGTGTCTTCCAGAGCATGGACGAGCTCAGCCAGTTCCAGAACGGTGAGGCCCTTAACTTCTTCGATCAGAGCAGCGATTTTTTCAGACATTGTAAAATCCTCCTAATTGTAATATGAGTAATAGATTAGGCTTCCGCAGCTTCGGCGGGAGCGGGGCCTTCCTTCTGCTGACGGATCTGGTCCAGAACAAACGCCAGAGAGGAGATGGGGGCCAGGAAGGTGCCGAGAACCTGAGCGATGAGCGCGTCCTTGCTGGGCAGCTCACCGAAGCCCTTGAGCTGTTCGGCGGGGAGGACGGAGCCTTCAACGAAGCCGCCCTTGATTTTCAGAACGTTCTTGTTCTTCTTGGCAAACTCGCAGATGATGCGGGCCGGAGCAATGGGGTCGCCGGTCGTGGTGGCGAGGGAAGTGGTGCCGTTGAGCAGCTCATCGAACTGGTTGTAGCCGACCTTGTTGGCGGCGAACCGGGTGAGCGTGTTCTTGACAACGGTGTATTCCACGCCTGCTTCGCGGAACTTATTGCGCAGCTCGGTATCCTGTGCGACATTGATGCCCTTGTAGTCGACGAAGACCGCAGCGGTGGACTGCTGCAGCTTCTCGGCCAGCGCATCAACAATTGCCTTCTTGCTTTCGAGTACCTTGGTATTGGGCAATGTGTGTCACCTCCGAAAAAAATAACCTCATGCCAACAGACATGAGGACACAGAAATTCCATGAATTTGTGTAAACCTCGGCAGGAATTATGGCAAAGCCGCCTGCTGTCTTTGGCAACAGATGCATTATAGCAAAGAGCACGGAGCTTGTCAAGCACAATTTTCGATTTTTCCCGATTTTTCCGTATGCACATATGTGGGAACGCTGACAACTGCCGCAGCGGGAGGCGGGAGGGAATGCGCTGGTGGAACAATATATTTTTGTGATTAAAGCTAAAAATAAACAAAGAATCCTGTTGACAGGACAGCTAAAGTGTGATCTACTTTCATTAGAAAAGAGAAGCCCCTCCGCCCCATATCCCCCGTATCGTGTCCGCAGCCCAGCCCCTGTTGTAGCCGCCTCACCCGCTACGCCCCGGCACCGTCTGCGGATTTGATATACAGTAAACTTTTTTGCACTAATGACAAAAATATGAAAGGATTGAGTGGCCATGAAAAAAACATGTGTTATTTTGCTTGTTCTGGCGCTGCTGCTGACGCTCTGGGGCTGCGCAGCGGCACCGGAGAACAATGACCAGCAGAACCCAGCACCGCCCCCCGCCAGTAATGTGCAGCCCCCGGCAGAAAGTACGTCAGAGCCGCCAGCCTCCAGCGATAACGAAGCGGACGCTTTTGTCCCGGTGGAGGGCACATTGCTGACAGAGAGCGAGCTGGACGCATTCCGCACATTGCTCGACCTTCATTCGGTGGAGGGAAACGCGCAGAACTGGTATAATGAAGTGTTGCATTGCGTTTTTGAATCGCCGGAGACAGTGAATTGGAAAGAATTCTTTTATGATGGCCTTACGCGCGGGCCGGAAGTAGAACTCAGCGAGGATGAGATTGCTTTCTGCGAACAGAATGGGGTGCCGCTGGAGCTTTCTGTATTTCGGCTTCCGGTTGCGGAGATGAACGCAATTGCGCAGCAGTACTTTGGCATTACGCTGGACGAGAGCGACGGCATCGGACTGAATATGCCATATTATGAGGCAACTGACAGCTATTATACCGCCCATGGCGATACGCACGTAACGTTCAACTTTGACCTGCATACAGGTGTCCGGCAGGAGGATGGCACAATTTACCTATATTATCACAACTTCCTTTATCACCGTGATGAGAGCTGTTATGAGAGCTACGTTCTGGCTCTTTGCCCTAATGAGGATGCAACCGGCTACTATTTTCTTTCGAATCTTCCCTGTGAGGAATAAGTCTCTGAGGAATCCCGCAATTTGCGGGATTCCTTTTTGTATTCCTGTGGCGGGGAATTTCGAGACTTGCCTTTTTGCGCAGAGCGGACTATAATGGAAACGGTTCGGCTGCCGGGCGCTTCGGGAGAAGCCGCGCAGCCGATTTTCGCCAAAAGCTGGGAGGAATCAGAATGGATCATCAGGAAATTTTGCATCTGGCCGCGCAGGAAGGATTTCAGGCGGCGTTGATTGATGTGGAGCAGGTGCCGGTTAATCCGGATTTTCTCCGATTTTGCGAGGAAAACCGCTGCGGCCAGTATGGGGCGAACTACTCCTGCCCGCCGGACTGCGGAACGGTTGAGGAAATGCAGACGCGTCTCCGCTGCGGCGGCGTGGCGCTGGTGCTCAAAAGCCAGTGGCCAATCGAGAGCTATCAGGATGCGGCGGGAATCCGGGATGGAAAGGCCAGCCACAACCGCGCCATGCTGCGCCTGAAGGAGCGGCTGCGTGAGGCGGGCTTCGGCGCCCTGATGCTTGGCGGAAGCTGCTGCTCACTCTGCGACCCCTGCCGCAGGTCGCGCGGAGAGCCCTGTGAGAATCCGGAGCTGCGCTTTAGCTGCATGTCCGCCTACTGCGTCGATGTGGCAGAGCTGGCCGCGCGTTGTGGGCTCTCCTTCGCCTGGGATCCGCAGCTTCTGACCCCCTTCGGTATGCTGGTGCTGTCCAAGGCGCAGTGAACGATTTCGCGCACTTCCGGCGAAGTTGCTATTGACTTTTTCAATGGCTGTGCTATAATCTATGAGAGAATGAGATGCGCTGCGCATCTGTTGCAATTCCATAAGCTGCGTGGTGTCTCCCACAATGACTGCCGCTTGCGGCAGGTGCGGTAGATTAGGAAAACCGGTGTGAGTCCGGTGCATAGCCCGTTGCTGTATATGCAGAGTGTGCGATTCATGGAGTAATCCGGTCACTGGGAAACTGGGAAGGCGGAATGCACACGGGGAGGTCTGACCTCCCGGCTGCATGAGCCAGAATGTCGACCACGATCGAGCTTGAAGGGCGCTGTGGCTCTCTGCCGCAGCGAGGGACAAGACTGGGGCGAGAAGAATACGGTCGCATTGGCACATTATGTGCCAATGCGATTTTTTATTTCATGCGCCTGCGGCGCACCAGTCAGCAATGAGGAAAGGGAGAATTCGGATGAAACGACGTATCATCAGCCTGCTGCTGAGCCTGGCGCTGCTGCTATGCAGCCTGACCGCCGTGGCCTCGGCGGTGGATGACAGCCGGAGCTATAATTTTGACCTCTCCGTCGGCGGGGAGCATGAGCTCCGCGCTGCAACGGGGCAGATTTTGACCGTTACGCTGCTGCTTTCGCGCACGGATTGCCAGGAGGCGGCACAGATGTATGGAATGCAGACCGAAATCTGCTATGACGACAGCTTTTTCCGCCTTGTGGACAACAGCGTGATGACGGCCTCCGGCGTGGAGTGGAGAGATATGGCGCGCAGAACAGGCGGCCGCGTCTTCTACCTGAACTTCGTTTCCTTCACCGGCGGCGCACTCTGGGAGCCGGAGGTTCTGGTCGGCAGCTTCCAGCTTGAGGTGATCGGCACGCAGGGCGTTTCCAGTCTCTCGCCGGAAAACAGCCTCGTCTCCATCCATGATGGCAGCGATTGCTATGCCAGCGTAGATAATGCGGTCACGGTAATTGTAACGACGGACTGCACGGTGCATTTTGAGCCGAATGGCGGCACGCCGGTTGCCGATCAGACTGTGCAGTATGGGCAGACCCTCCGGGAGCCGGAGACACCGACCCGCGAAGGCTATGTGCTGACCGGCTGGTACAGCGATCTGGACTGCACCCGGCGCTGGGATTTTGCCAAGGACACGGTCAAGGGGAACATGACCCTCTATGCCGGCTGGACGGCCGGTTCGCCCGATGCCGATGACGGCGGGCAGAATGCAGACAACTGGATGCTTATCGGCGGGCTGCTTGCCCTGGCGCTGCTGCTCCTGCTGCTTCTGCTGCTTCTGGGCAAGCGGCGCATTCGCTTCGAGACGAACGGTGGCACGCCGCTCGAGCCGGTCTATGTACGGCGCGGCACGGTCATTGGTGAAATGATGACCCCGGTTAAGCCCGGCGCGGTCTTCGACGGCTGGTTCTGCGACCCGGCCTGCACGCAGCCCTGGCAACTGACGGAGGATACAGTGCGCGCAAGCATGACCCTCTACGCGCGCTGGCGCACATAAATCATAATTGCATTCGGGAGGTAAGCAAAAGATGAAAAAATCGATTTCCATTCTGCTGGTGCTGGCGCTGATGCTGGGCATGATCTCTGCGGTTTTTGCAGTGGATGTTCCGACCATCACCATGACCGCAGATAAGACCTCGGTCGCACCGGGGGAGACGGTGACTGTGACACTGCAACTGGACTGCGCGTTGGAGGCGGAGGTTACGGAGCTGCATGTCTGCTATGACCCAGCGCTGTTTACCTATCTGGATATGTCCTCCGAACGCTATGGCGACTATCTGGACAAGGGACATGTCTCCGGAACGGCGAAGGTGATTCTCTATGATCTGACAACAGGTGAGCCCCTCAGTCTACAGGCGGGTGAGCTGGCGAAGGTGACCTTCCAGGCAAAGGAAACGCCCAGCGACGAGGCCGCCCTGCGGCTGCATGTCGAGTGCCTGACTGCGGCGGGCGATGTGCCGATTGCGCATCAGGTCAGCGGAGAGCAGATCTCTGTACCGATCGTATCGGCGGCGCAGGGCTATACCGTCACGATGGGCGCGGATGCGACCGTGACGGCCGGTGAATGGGTGGAGCTGCCCGTGCAGATCGGGCATACCGATGAAAGTGTAAAAAGCTATAATGCCTATGACATGACCTTCTCCTTTGACCAGAGTATTCTGGAGCTGGATATGGCCGCAACCGACACGGAGGGCTATCGCCTCATCCCCGGTGAGGGAACGCTGCGCGTGTTCCGCTATGGTGCGGAGGCTGCCCTGGGCGAGGCGCTTCGCCTGCGCTTCATTGGCCGCAGCGCCGGAACAGCGGAGGTTCGTCTGGAGTCGGCCTGCGTGGATATCAGTGCCAATGCCATCACCACGGATGCGCCAGAGGCAGTGCTGCTGGATGCAAGCGCGGCGGTGACGGTGAGCGGATATAGCGTCAGCCTCTCGGATGATTTCGTTCCTGCGCAGGGCGAGGATCTGGTGGTTGCGCCCGGCGAGAGCTTTACCTTCCTGCCCAAGGATCCGAACTATGACTATGATGTGACGGTGACTGTTGGCGGTGTCCGGGTGGAACCGGTTGAAAATGCCGACGGCAGCTACACCGTGACCGATATTCACGGCAATGTGGTCGTTACCGCGACCAAGACGCCGAAGCGTTTCCCGGTTACGCTCGGTGAGGATACGACCGGTGCATCGGAGGCTGTTTATCTGACGGATTACAGCTTTACCCTGACGCCGGTGGAGGGCTACAGCTACAGCGTCAGCGTTACAATCGCCGGCCAGCCCTACAGCGCCTTCACTGCGGCCACGGACGCAGCCGGTGCGACCGTCTACACCATCCCGGGCGCGGATATTACCGGCGCGGTTGTTATCAACAGCAACAAGACCGCCCTGCGTCCGACGGAGCACACGGTCACCTTCATCGGCAATGGCGCCGGAGATCTCGCGGAGGGAACTGCCACGACTGTTGTGGACGGAGAGACTTATTCCTTTACGCTGAACCCCGCAGAGGGTTTCCGCTATACCGTAACGGCGACGATGGGCGGGGAAATGGTCGCAGTCACCCCGGGCGAGAACAACAGCTACAGCATTGCGGGCGTTAAGGCTGATCTGGTCATCACGATTACCCGCGAGGAGCTGCCGCGTTTTGCGGTGACGGTTCGCAGCTATGTGGAGCTCGACGGCAGCACGGTCTTCCTTGTGACGGTCTCCGGCACGCCGGACAGCGGCAAGACCTATGCCTATGATGGCAATGTGATGTACAAAATAGCGGCCTACGGCGAAAATACCTACGCCTGGCTTGTGATCGTCGAGGGCGAGGCTCTGACGACGCAGGAGGCGGAGCAGATGATCTCCCTTGTGGAGGCCAGCGCCGAGGAACTGACGCAGACCTGCGATGTGAACGAGACCGGCCTGGTAGATATCAATGATGCACAGCTTGTGTATGATCTGTATAACGGGCGCTATGCGGACTTTACGACGGTGTCCGTGCGCAAGTTCCTGAAGGCGGATGCAGATGCCTCCGGCAGCCTCAATGCGCAGGACGCTGTGATGGTTCTGGCCAACGTCGGCTGAATGTGCAGCTTCCCCTCCCGCTTCCGGGAGGGGAAGCGATTCGCTGTATTTCGGGGAATATCTTCAAAACCGTAAGATTTGTCTCGGCTGAATGCGCAGTGCGCAGAAAAGGCCGCAGCCTGTGAGGAGAGAGCTATGAAACGACGAGACGGAATTTTGGGCGCGCTGAGTCTGCTGCTGGTGCTGGCACTGCTGGTCGGCCTGTGCAGCGCGCTGCTCGGCGCCGGACGTGCGACGCCTGCAAACCCGATCCGCGCGCAGCAAGAGACGCTCTATCCGGAGGCATTGCAGGGCAGCGGCCATTTGCAGGGCGAAGAAACAACGGTGCCGACGCAGGAGCCAACGCAATCCGAGGAGCCGACAGAGCCAACGCAGGAGAGCACGGAGCCAGGCACCCAGCCGGAGGAAACGCAGGAGACAGAGCCTACAGAGGGCGACGAGCAGCCTGAGCCAACGGCGCTGCCCTCCGCCCCGGAGACGGGGGATGACAATCAGGGCGATGAGGATCCCGGCGACGAGGATGGCGGCTCCGACGACTCCGGTGACGAGGATGACGGAAATCACGGCGGCGATGATGGCAGCGGCGATGACGGCGGCGATGGCGACGGCGGGGATGAGGATGACACGCCGCGTATTTATACCGATCTGGAGACGCGCTCTGTGACGCGCGAGGAGCTGCCGGACGGCAAGCTGCATTTTGTGGCCTATCCGTTGGGCAAGGGCGAGCAGCTTTATCTCCGCGTGCGCCTGAAAAACAAAACCAATGCGGGAAACGGTCTGCTTCTGACCTCGGCAGATGGGGAGAATTATGAGGCGCTGCTGGATTTTAATGCAGAGAATACCTTTGTCCTCTCCCTCTATGACGGCGATACCTTCCTGGGCACGGTGCAGTACCGCATCAGCTATTATGAGGATCTGGCCGATGACGAGCATCCGGAGAGGGGCGCGTATCCACCCTCTATTGTCACCAATCTGGATGGTGCAAGCCTGGATATGACCTCCACCAGTTTCCCGCTGACGGTGATTGCGCGCACGCATTCCGATTTGGGCGCGCAGCCGATCTATTCCAATCAGATTCAGGTCAGCATGGATGGGCAGAGCATCGGCAAAAGCTATGGCGACACGCAGCCGACCTACGAGCTCTACTTCGATGCGCCGCAACAGGGCGACGAGGAGCAGCATGTGGTGCGTGTTCTGGCCTGGGATGGCCGCGGCAACTCGACGCTGAAGATCTACACAGTGACCTACCATCAAATCAGCGAGGGCGACCCTGCGGGCGCAGTCGAGCTGGTGCTTGACGCGACGACGGTTGGCCTTGGCGTGCTGGACAGCGGAACGGTTTCGATTGTTGAGGGCGAAACTGCCGCCTCTGTGGTGCTGCGCTTCCTGGAGGAATACGGCTATGAGGTGGATTATCAGGGCAATCCGACAATGAATTTCTATCTGCGCCGCATCTACCGCGCGGATATGGCTTATCTGGCCGCTGTGCCGGAGCGCCTCTGGTCGCTGATTCTCCGCGACGGCATCCCGACCAATGAGAACTATGACCGCGACAGTCTGGGTGAGTTCGACTACACGATGGGCTCCGGCTGGATGTATTCCATCAATGGCACACTCTATGAGGGAACGGGGCTGAGTGGCTATAAGGTGCGCGACGGCATCACGATCTATCTGCGCTTTACCCTTTCCTATGGCAAGGACATTGGCGGCTATGATGCAACCGGCGGAGGCTATGGCAAGCTGAGCAGCTATTGCGGCATCTGGATCAACGGCGGCTACCAGGCGCTTGGACACGACTTTGTCGAGACTGCGCGCCAGGAGCCGACACAGACGGAGGATGGCTTTGTCCGTTATACCTGCACGAAATGCCAGGAAACGAAAGAAGAAATCCTCCCCGCAACAGGTGAGGGAGAAATACCGGAGCCCTCCGAGCCGGAGCCGTCTGAGCCCGGCTCCCGGAGCGCGGGTGCGACGCGTCCGGAAGCGACGTTGCCACCAAAACAGAAAATGATGCAGCCGGTGACGGAAAGAGAGCCGGATGCGCTAAGGAGAAAAGAAGAATGAAACATTGGATCAGAGCTGTGGCGGTGCTGCTGTGCACCGCGCTGCTGCTTACAACGGCCGCTGCCGTTCCCGCGCAGCAGCGGGTACAGGAGGCTGCGGCGGGACTCTCTGCCCTGGGCGGGAAGGCGGGCACCATGCTGCGCGACGCGGAAGGCTTCCCGGCCGGCACCTCGTCCTGTGACTGGGCGGTGATCGCGCTGGCTCTGGCTGGTGCGGAGGAATACTTTGATGCCTATCAGGATGCACTGCGGCAGCATGTCGAGCAGGCCTATGCCGATACGGGCTGTCTGGATGCGCGTAAGGCAACGGAGTATCACCGCGTGATTCTGACCGTGCTGGCGCTTGGCGGCGACCCCACCTCCTTCGGCACGCGTCCGGATGGCACGGCGATTGATCTGGTTGCGGATGGCACTTACCGCTATTCCGGCGGTAATCTGGGCGGGCAGGGGCTCAACGGCTGGATCTGGGCTCTGATTGCGCTGGATGCCAGCGGCGTGGAGTCAGCCCCGGATGCTACCGTTTCGCGGCAGGATATGCTTCAGACCATTGTGTTGGCCCAGGAGCCGGATGGTGGCTTTGGTCTGATTGCGGGCAGCTCCGATGTGGATATCACGGCGATGGCTTTGCAGGCGCTTGCACCCTGCCGTGCGCAGTATGCCACGCAGATTGAGGCGGCGCTGGACTATCTTGCTGCAATGCTGAATGAAACCTGCGGCTACAGCAGCTATGGTTATGAAAATGCCGAGAGCGTGGCGCAGGTTGTCCTGGCACTGTGTGCGCTGGGGCTTGACCCGGAGACGGAGTCGCGTTTTGTGCGCGGCGCACATACGCTTTTGACAAAGCTGGTATCCTTCCAGCGTGAGGATGGCAGCTTCACCCATCTGGCAGAGGCGGAGACGGGCGATCTGCTGGCAAGCGCGCAGTCTACGCTTGCGCTGATTGCCGTCCAGCGCCTCCGCGAAGGGGAAAGCGCGGTGTTCTGCTTTGCGGACTACGCAGGCCCCAGACAGCGGGCGCAGGAGCCTGTATCCATTATGACTTATGTGTTGCCGGGGGCTGCGGCGCTGCTTCTGATCGGCGTCGGCCTTGTGTGCAGCATCAGAAAGAGGAGAAAGCATGGCTAAATTGACAGATCAGATTCAGAGAGAAATCAATCGGGTGGTTCTGGGCAAGGAGCCAATTGTGCGAAGGGTGCTGCTGGCAATTCTTGCGCAGGGACATGTGCTGCTGGAGGATGTGCCGGGCGTAGGCAAGACCACACTGGCAAAGGCATTTTCCCGCACCCTTGGACTGGATGCCAGGCGCGTCCAGTTCACATCGGATACGCTGCCCTCTGACATCATCGGCTTTTCTGTTTTCGACAAGAGCAGCAACGCGCTGAAATATCAGCCTGGCGCAATTATGACCAATCTGCTTCTGGCCGATGAGATCAACCGCACCTCCAGCAGGACCCAGTCGGCGCTGCTGGAGGCGATGGAGGAGCGCCAGGTGACGGTCGATGGCCACACGCGGCCGCTGCCCCGCCCCTTTATTGTTCTGGCGACGCAGAACCCCGTTGGCTCTGCCGGCACACAGATGCTCCCCAGCTCACAGCTTGACCGCTTTCTTATCAAGCTCAGCATGGGCTATCCCGACCGGGCCAGCACAGCCGCGCTTCTGCGCGACCGCCATCAGGAAAATCCGCTCAATGCCTGCCAGAGCGTAACGGATGCGCAAACGCTGGAGCAGCTCAGCGCGGAGGCTATGTCGGTCTACGTTGCGGATCGAATTTATGACTATATTGCCGAGCTGGTCGAGCTCACCCGCAGCAATCCCTATGTGACGCTGGGTGTCAGCCCGCGCGGTGCGCTGGCGGTGATGCGCGCGGCGAAGGCAAATGCATATCTGGAGGGGCGCGACTATGTGACGCCGGAGGATGTCTGCGCGGTGTTTGCGGATGTCTGTGCCCACCGTCTGGTGCTTAACTCCAAGGCAAGGCTGCATGAATACAGCGCCGCGCAGATTATTGCAACGCTGCTTGAGAGTGTCAAGCGCCCGGATACGCGCGAATTCTCTGTTAAATGAGACGGGAGATTCTTGGGGGCGTGCTGCGCTATTGCCTGCTTCTCCTGCTGCTGACTGCGCTCCTGCTGCTGAGCGGCTCTATGTGGGTGCTGGCTGCGTTGCTGCTGCTGTTGCTGTTGCCGCCGGCTTCTCTGGGCCTCAATGCCTGGCTGCGCCGGGGTCTGCGCGCGGAACTGAGTTTGCCGACCACGGCGGCAAAGGGAAGCGCAGTGAGTGGACGGCTGTCTGTTCATAATGCCTCGCCACTGCCCATCGGCCGCTATTTCTGCACGCTTGAGGTCATCAACGACCTCACCGGTGAGCGTGAGCGCCTGGTGCTGCCCGGCGGTGTGGGCGCAGGACAAACTGCCAGTCACAGCTTTCTGCTCCAGAGCCGTCACTGCGGCAGACTGTATGCATCCATTCAGTCCATCACGCTGCTTGACTGTCTGGGTCTGCTCCCCCTGCGCGCGGTGCTGCGTGCTTCTGCGCGCAGTACGGTTTTGCCGGAGCTTTTTCCGCTTGAGCTTGCGCTGACGGCGCGTCCGGCCAGCGCTGAGGAGGGAACGGCCAACCGCAGAGGCGAGGATCGAAGCGAGGTCTTCCAACTGCGCGAATACCGCGCCGGAGACGACATCCGACAGCTTCACTGGAAGCTGTCGGCCAAGCTGGATATGCTTGTCCTGCGCGAGGCCAGTATGCCGGAGAGCCGTTCGATGCTGCTGTTCTGGGATAAGCGCACGGTCGGTACACCGGCGCAGATGGATGCGCTGGCAGAGGTGGTGGCCTCCGTCAGCAGCGCGCTGGTGGAGGAAGGCATTGCTTTCACCCTGAGCTGGACAGAGCGCGAGGAATTGCAGACGCAGGAGATCAGCGATGAAAACAGCCTTCTGCAGGCGATTCCCGCACTGGTCAAGAATGTCGGCAATGCGGATTGCCGTCTGCCCGAAATGAGCGGCTTCAGCCGCGTGCTCTGGTTCGGCATCCGGACGGAGCCGCAGCTTGACACAGACGCGCGGGTGCATTTTATTCTCTGCGGGCAGTGTGAGCAGCCCAATGTGACGGCATTTGCCGTGCAGAATTATCAGGAAACGCTGCGGCGATTGGAGGTTTAGCAAATGCGCAAGGAGTCCGGTGGTCTGCGGCTTGCCGCTGTGCATCTGCCGCCGCCTGAGAGCGGCCGCCAGCCATGGGGCGATGTGCTGGTGTGCGCGCTCGTGCTGTGTGGCCTGAGCCTGTTGCTGACGGAGAGCTTTCCGTCTGTTCTTTATCCCTGGTGGCTGCTGACGCTGCTTGCAACACTCGGCGGCCTTGCGCTGCTGCTGCTCTATCAGACAGCGGCCGGGAAATGGATTCTGCCGATTGGTATCCTGCTGCTTCTGGTTTTTGCTTTGATTTTTCGTGCGGAGGTGCTGGCCGGCTTTGCCTGTCTGGGAAATGATTTTCTGCAAACGCTGACTGCAAAGACTGGCCGTATTTATCTGGAGCTGGCCAATGCTGCTCCGGCGCGCGTTGGCTGGGCGGTCTTTCCGCTGCTTGCGGCGCTGGTGCTGCTGGCCAGCCGTGCGGTTTGGGCAGGGCAGCCCTTCCTGCTGCTGCCCCTTCTGCTGCCGCCCTATGCTGCGGCGCTGTGCGGCCTGTTTCCCTGCGGTCTGCCGTGTCTGCTGCTCTCTGCGGGGGTAGTGCTGTTGATGATGCAGCGCAGCGCCCGCGCGCGCAGTCTGGCAGATCCCTATTCCGGTGCGCCCGGCCATCTGCTGCTTCCCGTGCTGTGCGCGGCAATCTGCCTGCTGCCTGGTCTTGCCATGCAGGATCGGCTGCCTACCGACCTGCGCCAGCGCCTTGCCAGGCAGTGGCATACACAGCAGTATGACAGCCAGAGCAATTCCATGCCGGAGGGAAGACTGCAAAATCTGGCGCAATGGAACAAAAGCGATACCCCCGCGCTGGAGCTGACCATGGAGAAGCCCGGCAAGCTCTATCTGCGCGGACAAATTTATGAGGTTTATACTGCGGGCGCCTGGGAGCCGGTGGATACGCAGACGATGGCGGAGTATGCAGAGCTTTTCTATTGGCTCCATGACTCCGGCTTCTATGGCCAGAGCCAGATCGGGCTGAGCGCTGCTTACACCACGCAGGCTGAGGCGCTGACTCTTACAGTAAAAAATCTGTCGGCCTGTGCCGCGCACGGCTACTACCCCTACGCGCTCAGCGCCGCTACGCCGCTGGACGCGGCCTCCATTGGGGATACCGACCTGCCGCAGACGCAGACGATGCAGTATTATACCGGCAGCGTGCCACAGTGGTATGAGATTCAGAAAAATCTGGCTTCGGCCCAGGGACGCGAAAATATCAGCGACTACCTTGCGCTGGAGCAGGCCTATGCTGCCTATGTGAAGGCGCAGGATTTGCAGCTTACGCAGGAAAGCTGGTCTGTCCTCGAGCGCCAGCTTGCGCTCGAGGAGGGTTCACGCACCATTGCGGAAATCCGCCAGATCATTCTGGACTATCTGGACAGCAATATGCGCTATGATGAGACGGTGCGGACGATGAACGGCTCCGGCGACTTCCTGCAATACACGCTCGAGCGCAGCGGGCGAGGCTACAGCGTACACTATGCAACGACTGCGGTGCTGATGCTGCGCTATATGGGCGTGCCGGCGCGCTATGTCGAGGGCTACTACCTTTCTGCGCAGGAGGCTGCGCGTTATCTGGCCGGTGAGCCGATCACACTTACCGAGGCCCATGCCCATGCCTGGGCAGAGTATTATGTCAGCGGGGTCGGCTTCGTGCCCTTTGAGGTGACGCCGGGCTACATTGACGATGAAACCCTGGATCTGGGTGGCAGCAATCAGAATGCGGAAAACGCGTATGAGAGCAACCAACAGCGCTTTGCGGAGGTGCAGCGCCCGGAGGAGATTCAGGAGCGCCGTCAGGATCGCTTCACACTCGGTAAGCGCGCGGAGCTTCTGCTGCTCCTGCTGCTTTTGCCGTTGCTGGCGCTGGTGATTCTGGTGCTGCGGCGCAGAGCCCGCCTGCGGCGCGCCCTGCGCGCGATGGAGCAGGCGGATATTCGCGAGGGCATTGCGCTGCGCTATGGCTACGCGGCGCATCTGCTGGCGCATAGTGCGGTGCAGCCGCCGGAGGGCGCGCAGGAGGCTGCGCACCTGAATCGCGAAGCGCTGTTCAGCAGGCATGAGATGTCGCAGGAGCAGCGCAGCATGGTAGACGACTATGCGGCCCGCGTACTGGCCGCCTGCCGGAAAAGCTGGACGCTCCGGCAGAAGATTCGCTACAGGCTGTGGGACTGCCTGTATTGACAAGGAGGAATTGCATATGTTTCGACGAATGACCGCCATGCTGCTGAGCCTGGTGCTGCTGCTTTCCTGCGTGGGCTACGGCGCGGCTGCACAGACAGACGGGGGCAGCTTTGTTCTGGTTGCCTTCAGCGCAAACAATACAATTGTGGAGCCGGTGCGCGTGACCTATCAGAGCGGGCAGACGGTTCGGGAGGCGCTGGCTGCCTCCAACATTGACTTTGTCGGGCTGGAGCAGGGCTATGTCTATGAAATCGCCGGTGTGGTGGCGAATTTCTCCCTGTATTATGATGCGGGCGGATATGATCTCAACGCGTCGGCTGCCGACATAACGGCGCTGTGCTTCCATGTCAGCGGCGTCTACTCGGCGCAGGCCATCCGGCTGATTCAGCGGATGGCGGATTATCTGGATATGGAAAACCATGTGCAGCGCTACCAGCCTGCTGCCGATGCCTACGCTGCGGCGCTTAAGGGGCTGCGCACGGCGGATGCTACGGCGGCAGACGGGCTGCTGACGCAGTTGAATCAGGCAATTTCGGCCTATGAAGCCCTGCTGAACGGCGAAAAATTCACTGTGACAGCCAGCGCAACGCAGAATGGCGCCGCGCTGCGCAAGCCGCTGCTGACGCTGACGGATGCCTATGGAAATGTGACCAGCGGCACGGAGAGTGTCCGCGTGATTGCCGGCGCATATCACTTCTGCGTTTCGGATGGTGGCTACAACCGCACGGAGGGCACCCTCCAGGTTTCTGCCAACGCGGAGATTGCTGTTGTGCTGCCCGATGGCGAATGGTTTGGCGACATCCGTCTGCTCGATGGCAACAAGGAGCCCTACCGCTATACCCAGGACAGCCAGACCCACAGCGCCCAATACTGGGTCGGGGATACGGCGAAGGAGCTTGCCAGCATCTATCTGAACGCTGCGATGGGCGATGTGCCGGACACGGCGACCGTCAAGCTGCGCACAATCTATGTTGGCACGGACGGAAAGGACAAGTCCACAACCTCCCGCTCCTGGAACAGCACGGCCTCTGCGCTGACCTATCTGGTCACACAGGGCATGGAGGGACGCAGCTTTTCTCTGGAGGCACAGTACGCCGATAAAAACGGCCATACGCAGATTCAGTCCTATGCGCTCACAGTGACGCGTGTACCGACACTCCGCGCGCTGTCTGTGACCGCAGAGGGAACCCGTCTGCCTCTGGCGTTTGATCCGGTGCAGGCGGAGTATACGCTTCAGACGGTTTCCTCCACGCTGGAGATCAGCGCCGAAGCCTTTGGCGCGGATTATACGGTTTCCGGCACCGGAACGGTGAAGCTCTCCGGCAGCAGCCTGCAACACGAGATTGTGGTCGAGGCTCCCAATGGTGCGCAGAATACCTATCGCCTCCGTGTTACCAAAACGGCCTCCGTTTCGGTGCGGCTTACGGTGCCGTCGGGGACGGACGCTGCGGTCTACAATGCGGCCGGCGCACAGATTGCACCAGTGCAGGGGCTATACCAGCTCATCCCCGGTGAAGATTACACCTGCATTGCAACGAAGAATGTCTGGTATCATACCAGCTTTTCCTTCACGGCCGCCAGCGGGCTGCGACTGACTGTGCCGGAGCCGGATGCGACGGACTGGCTGCGGGCGCTTGCGCTCTATAACGGCACCAATGCCTCAAACCGCATTGCTTATGAGGCCGACAGCGACTTCCGCAGCTCGCTGCATACCTACCATTACACGGTTTCCGACTGCAACACGACGGCTTACATCCAGGCAACGGCGGATACCGGGAGCATCACGGCGCTTTATACCTCCCAGACGCTTCTGCCGGCCAGCCATGGCGTGCAGAAGACGGTGGAGATCACCATGCCCGTCAGCGACACTGGTCGCGCTCAGGCATTGTCGCAGGCAGTTGCCCGCTCCGGCGTCAGCCAGACCGTGACCGTGCGTCTGTCGAAGACGGAGGGGGAGACAACCTGGTATCAGGACTATACAATCTGCCTTCTGCGCAGCCTGCACCTGACCTCGCTTTCGGCTGCGACAGCAGAGGAGACGCTTCCCTTTGTTGATGAAACGGGTGCGAGCTGCAAATTTGACCGCGACAGAACGGATTATACGCTGCGCGTAAACCGCGAAACCACGAGTCTGCTGCTGTCTGCTGCGGTGCCCAATGCTTCAGGCAGCACGGACTGCTGCGGTGGCTACTATATGCTGGTCAATGGCCAGCGCTATGAGGCGCTGGAGGCGGTGGAACTCGCGCTCAACACCGAGGCCGACCGGGAGCACATTGCCATCCAGGTCTGTCATAAGGACACTGACAGCCTCCCGACCACCTACACCATTACCGTGCAGAAGACAGACCCGATCAGGCTGACCGTCCGCACTGAGCCTGCGGAGGCAGTTGTGTTTCTTGTGAATCTGCTCAACGGCAAGCGCGTGCTTGCGCAGGACGGCGCCTATCGCCTGACGCCCGGCGCCAGCTATGCCTATACCGTGACCTGCGCGGGCTATGTGGGGCAGCGGGTCGAGGCGTATATTGCGCCGGAGACGGATGCAACCCTGACCCTGACGCTTCAGAAGGCACCGGAGAACAGCACACTGGTGCAGTTTGACGCCGCGTGGCCGCATCTGCGCCAGAATAACGACAACAATGGCGTGGTGAACTATCGAACGCCGGTCTATGCGGAGGATACCATGCTTTCCTGGGCAACAAAAATCGGAGAAGGCTTTGACTCCGACGCCTGCGGCTGCCCGATTCTGGTCAATGGCTATCTTTACACCTACTCCGGCAAGACGATCTACCAGATTGACACCGTTTCCGGGCAGATTCTCAACACGGCCAGCATGGATCACAGCTCCAGCTTTGCGATTAACCCGCCGACCTATGCAGCGGGCATGATCTTTGTGGGACTGTCGGACGGAACTGTGCAGGCATTCAATGCCGATACGCTGGAGTCACTGTGGATCTATCGTGATCCGCTTGGTGGCCAGCCCAACAGCGCAATCGTCTATCACGATGGCTATGTCTATACGGGCTTCTGGGTCGGTGAAACCAATGAGGCGAACTTTGTCTGCCTCAATGCCTCGGATGAGGACCCGTCCCAGCCGAAGGAGGAGAAGCTGGCAACCTGGTTCTATACCAGCAAAGGCGGCTTCTACTGGGCAGGCGCTTACGTCTGCGACAGCTATCTCCTGGTCGGCACGGATGACGGCGCTTCCGGCTACACCAGTGGCAAGCCCGGCCTGCTGAGCTTTGCGCCGAAAACCGGTGAGCTTCTGGATTCTTACCAGATGGAGGTTACCGGCGATATCCGTAGCGCCATCACGCACTATGACGGGAAATACTATTTCACCAGCAAGGGCGGCTGCTTCTTTGAGGCGACAGTCAGCCAGAGCGGAAAGATTGAGGATGTCCGCACGCTGAGGCTCTACAATTATGCCAGCGACCCCTCCAATCCGCCAATGAGCACCTGCACACCGACCATCTATAACGGACGGGCCTATATTGGTGTCTCCGGTACGGCGCAGTTTGGCGCCTACAGCGGCCATAACCTGACGGTGATCGACATCCCCAACTGGGAAATTGCCTACACCGTGCGTACCCATGGCTACCCGCAGACCAGCGGGGTGCTGACCACGGCCTACGAAAAGAATACCGGCTGCGTGTATGTTTATTTCTTTGACAACTTCACCCCCGGCAAGCTGCGCGTGCTGGAGGATCGTCCCGGCCAGACAACGGTGTCGCTGAAAACGGTGGAGACCTATCAGGCCAGCGGCACAACGCAGAGCTATGACACGCCATACAACCTCTTTACGCCGGATGGCGCGCAGAGTCAGTATGCGCTTTGCAGCCCGATCATTGATGAATATGGAACGATCTATTTCAAAAATGACTCGGCGTGGCTGATGGCGGTCAGCAGCACGGTGGAGCGGCTGGAAATCACAAAGCAGCCGGATCGAACCAGCTATCGCGTTGGGGATACCTTTGACGCAGCGGGAATGCAGGTGACTGCTTACTATTCCAACGGGCTGAGCCGCGATGTGACAAAATATGTGACCTGGTCTGACGCAAAGCTGACTGCGGATGACACGGATTTCCAGATTAGCTTCCCCTATGCCATGTATCAGAACCGGGAGTCGGGGGATACCATGGAATATGGCGTGGCCTGTCTGGAGCCGCTGACGACCATCACGCTGCAAATTGAGGAGGAAGCTGAGCTGCCCTATGGCGACCTCAATATGGATGGCGTCATCAATGCGCGCGATGTGCTGCTTCTGCGCAAGTATGTGCTTGGCACGGCGCAGCTCAACCAGACGCAGTGTACTCTGGCAGACCTGAACGGCGACGGCACGATCAATGCGCGTGACGTGCTGCTCCTGCGGCAGTTTGTGCTGGGTAAGATCACGGGCTTCCCGGTGCAGGACTAGACGCGGCTTTTGCAGATTTTTCTTGAAAAATACTGCGCGCAATACTATAATAATGAAGCTACCCACTGTTCCATATAGGGCAGTGGGTAGTATACGATTTAACGAGGAGAAAAACGATGAAAAAAGTATGGACAATCCTCCTGCTTCTGGCAACGCTGCTCAGCCTGATTGGCTGCGCGGCGGGTGGCGATATTTCTGTTCCGGATCGGAATGGGGACGGGAAGCTGACCTGCACACTGGAAATCCGCTGCGACACGCTGCTGGCAAAGCGCGATACGATGCAGGCGGAAAAGGCGGCGCTGGTGCCGGCGGACGGGGTGCTTCTGGAGACGGTTGAGGTGGAGTTCGAGCCGGGCGACGCGGTATTCGATGTGTTCCGGCGCGTGCTGCGTGAGAAAAAGCTCCACTTTGAGTATACCGATGGGCGGGCTTATGACGCGGTCTATATCGAGGGCATCTGCAATCTTTATGAGTTCGACTGTGGGCCCCAGTCCGGCTGGATGTACAGTGTGAATGACGTTTACCCCAGCCTGGGCTGCTCAGCCTACACGCTCTCCGATGGCGATGCGATTGCTTTCCACTATACCTGTGATCTGGGGGCGGATCTTGGGGCGGAGCGTCCGGATGCATAAGGATGCCTTCGCTGCCTGCCATCCGGCGGTCAATCTGGCCTTTTTTGCAGCGGCGCTTGGGATGACCATGCTTGTCATGCAGCCGGTCTATCTGCTGCTTTCGTTGATGAGTGCCTGTGCGTATCTGCTGTATTTGCAGGGCGGCAGGGGAATGCTGCGGCAGGTGGGATATCTCCTGCCGCTTGCGCTGCTGATGGCGGTGCTGAATCCGCTGTTTAATCACGAGGGGCTGACCATCCTGTGCTACCTTCCCAATGACAATCCGGTGACGCTGGAGGCAATCTGCTATGGCCTGGCCTCGGCTGTGATGCTTTCGGCCTCGGTGATCTGGTTCAATTGCAGCAATGTGGTCTTTACCTCCGATAAAATCATCTATCTCTTTGGCCAGATTATTCCGGCCATGTCGCTGCTGATTTCCATGACGTTGCGCTTTGTGCCGCGCTTCAAGAACTATTTGCAGGGCGTTCTGCGCGTGCAGCAGGCAATGCACCGGCCGGAGAATCTGAGGCAGCGTCTACAGCAGGCGCTTGCGGCATTCTCGGCAACGGTAAGCTGGGCGATGGAGCAGTCGATTGTTTCAGCCGATTCGATGAAAAGCCGTGGCTATGGGCTTGCGGGCAGAACGGCCTTCTCCATCTACTGCTTTGAGAAGCGGGATGCGCTGCTGCTTGTGCTGCTCGTCCTCCTCTGCGCTGGGGCGGCACTGCCCTGCCTGCTGGGGCAGACGGCCTGGAACTACTACCCCGCGCTCTCCGGCAAGCTGGTTGGGCCGGTGCAGCTTGCGGCCTATGTGTGCTTTGCTGGCCTCTGCCTGCTTCCACTTTTGCTCGACCTTCTGGAGGATTCTCGATGGAACTCTTTACGATCCAAAATTTAACCTTCACCTATCCGGAGCAGGAAACGCCGGTGCTGCGCGATGTTTCCATGACCCTGCATGAGGGAGAGTTCGCTGTGCTGGCGGGGCCATCCGGCTGTGGAAAATCGACGCTTCTGCGGCAACTGAAAACGGTGCTTGCCCCTCATGGCAAGTGCGAGGGTGAAATCTGCTACCGCGGCCGCACGCTCAACGCTGTTGATGCGCGCACGCAGGCCGCGCGCATTGGCTTTGTGATGCAGGACCCGGACAGCCAGATCGTGACGGATAAGGTCTGGCACGAGCTGGCCTTCGGGCTGGAAAGTCTTGGTGTGGAGCAGTCTGTCATTCGGGGACGTGTGGCGGAAATGGCCAGCTTTTTTGGCATTCAGACCTGGTTCCACATGGAGGTTACGCAGCTTTCCGGCGGCCAGAAGCAATTGCTGAATCTGGCCTCTATCATGGTTTTGCAGCCGGATCTGCTGATTCTGGACGAACCGACCAGTCAGTTGGATCCGATTGCGGCGACGGATTTTCTGCAAACGCTCGGCCGCATTAACCGTGAGCTGGGCACAACCATTCTGATTTGTGAGCATCGGCTGGAGGATGTCATTCCGATGGCCAGCCGTCTGCTGATTCTGGATCGCGGCGCGCTGCTGGCGGATGCTGCGCCGGCGGAAGCCTTCGCGCGTCTGCGGGCTTGCGGCCACAGTATGCTCCACTCCATGCCGACCCCTATGCGCATCTGGAGCGCGCTGGACTGGCAGACGCCCTGTCCGCTGACCGTCAGCGATGGGCGCAGCCTGCTGACCGACTGGGCGCAGACGCATACGCTCACGCCGGTGCCGCTGCGCCCGGCGGCTGCGCCCGCAGCGCAGCCTGTGCTGGAGCTGGAAGAGGTGTGGTTCCGCTATGAAAAGGAAACGCCGGATATTCTCAAGGGTGTCTCGCTGTGCGCGTATCCCGGAGAGCTGCTCTGTATTCTGGGCGGAAACGGAACCGGAAAGAGCACGACCCTCAGCGTGCTGAGCGGTATGCGCAAGCCATATCGGGGAAAGCTACGCGCAGCGACAACGCGGATTGCGGCGCTGCCGCAGAACCCGCAAATGCTGCTGGTCAAGCGAAATGTCCGCGAGGAGCTGTTTTCCGTCTTTCCCGGCAGACGCACGCCGGAAATTCAGGAGCGCGTGGCGCAGATGGTTTCCCTTTGCCGCCTGGAGGGGCTGCTTGACCGGCATCCCTATGACCTTTCCGGCGGTGAGCAGCAGCGCGCAGCGCTGGCCAAGGTGCTCTTGCAGGATCCGCAGGTGCTTCTGCTGGATGAGCCGACGAAGGGCGTGGACAACGATTTCAAGAGAAGCCTTGCGCATGTGCTGAAGGAGCTGACGGCCAGAGGCGTCTGCATCGTGATGGTCAGTCATGATGTGGAATTCTGCGCAGCCTATGCAGATCGCTGCGGCCTGTTTTTTGATGGCGCGCTTGTGACGGTAGACGCGCCGCAGCCGTTTTTTGCGGGGAAAAGCTTCTATACGACGGCCGCCAATCGACTGGCGCGGCATGTGCTGCCCAATGCGGTGACGGCGGAGGATGTGATTGTCGCCTGCGGTGGCACACTTCCGGACGAGCCGGAGGAGAAAGACAGCGGAAAAGTCGAGCTGGAGCTGCCACAGGAGCGCCGTCCGCAGCGCCTTCCGCTGTGGCGCCGACTGCTTGGACTGGTTAGCGGCGCGGCGTTTCTTGCGCTGCTTCTGTACACAACGCTGACCCTGGAGCTCAGCGAGCTTTACAGCGGTGATGGCTTCATCCGGGAGCATGGCTGGCTGTATCTGCTGATGTTTGGCTGCTTTGGCATTTTTGCCCTCAGCGTCAGCCGCAAGGCGCCGCCGCGGGAGCAACGTCTGATGAAGGGGAAGCTCAGCAAGCGGACAAAGCTGACGCTTCTGCTGTCGCTGCTGGCCATTCCGCTGACCATATGGGCAGGGCTGCGGCTGGGCGGCGGGAGAAAGTATATGCTGGTTTCGCTGGCAATTGTGGTGGAAACCATGCTGCCCTTCTTCCTCGTTTTTGAGGGCAGACGTCCCAAAGCGCGTGAGCTTGTGATTCTTTCCGTTCTGAGCGCGCTGGCAATCGGCGGACGGGCGGTGTTTTTTGCGCTGCCGGGCTTTAAGCCTGTTGCGGCGATGGTGATTCTGAGCGGTGTGGCCTTTGGCGGGGAGGCCGGCTTTATGGTCGGCGCGATGACAATGCTCTGCTCCAACGTGCTCTTTGGCCAGGGGCCGTGGACGCCCTGGCAGATATGCGCGATGGGAATCATGGGTCTGCTGGCCGGCATCCTGTTCCGCAAGGGTCTGCTCCATCGCGACCGGCTCAGCCTTTGTGTTTTTGGCGGGCTGACAACTTTCCTAATCTATGGAGGGATCATGAATCCCGCCTCTGTCCTGATGTATCAGGCCAATCCGGATATCAAGATGATCCTGACGGCTTATGTGACCGGTGTCCCCGCTGACGCGATTCATGCGCTGGCGACCGTGCTGTTCCTCTGGTTCCTGTCGGAGCCAATGCTGGAGAAGCTGGATCGGGTCAAGGTCAAATATGGGCTTCTGGAGGGAGGCGCAGCATGAAGCACCCTGAAATTTATATATCGACGACGGCTGCGGATGCAGCAGAGGTGGCGCGCGCAGAGGGCTTCGGCATCGAGATTGCCGAATACTGCACAGCCTGGAATATGGACGAGGCATTCCGCGAGACGGATGCGGCGGTCAGCCAAAAGCTTGCGGGCATTGGGCAGCGGACGCTGCACGCGCCCTTCAACGAGCTCTTTCCCTGTGCCATAGACCGGAAAGCGCGTGCGCTGGCGGCCTCGCGCTACCGCCAGGCCATTGCTCTGGCGCGGCGTTATGCGGCGAAAAAGGTCATCATCCACGGCGGCTTTCATCCGCTGCTCTATTACCCCGTCTGGTATACGGAGCAATCGGTGCTTTTCTGGAGAGACTTCCTGCGCGAGGATCCCGGCGTGGAGCTCGTTCTGGAGAATGTGCTGGAGGAGGATCCGGCATGGCTGCTTGAGATTGTGCGCGAGGTGGCTCATCCGCGTCTGAAGCTGTGCCTGGATGTGGGGCATGTGAATGCCTATTCCAAAATTCCGGTGGAGAAATGGCTGACGGACTGGGCACCCTGGCTTAGCCATTTTCACTTGCATAATAACGACGGCACGTGCGATCAGCACCGTGCGCTGCACGATGGTGCAATACCAATGCGGGAGCTGCTGCGTCTGGCGATGCAGCAGTGTCCAAATGCAAGCTGGACGCTGGAGGTTATGGAGGCAGAGCCCTCTGTCCGCTGGCTGCTTGCGATGTGAGGAGGCATAAGGAGTGGAAAACAGATTGCGGGCATATCTTGCCGAAATCGGCCCGTTGGATGTGGCGGCAATGGATGCAGCGCGTGAGCGTCAGGCGCTGCTTGCCAAGCCACCCGGCAGCCTGGGCAGACTGGAGGATCTGGCGATTCAGCTTGCGGGCATTCGTGGCCAGGTCAGAAACCGCATCAGCAAAAAACGGCTGCTGGTCTTTGCTGGAGACAACGGCGTGATTGCCGAGGGTGTTTCCAGTTCGCCGCAGAGCGTCACGCGGATGCAGACGATCAATCTGACCCGTGGCAAAACGGGCGCGGCAACGCTGTGCAGACACTTTGGCTGCGAGCTGATGGTCTGCGATGTGGGCGTCAATGCAGATATTGCGGAGCCGCGTGTTCTGAACCGTAAAATTGCGTATGGCACGCAGAATATCGCGCATGGGCCGGCCATGTCGCGGGAACAGGCGGTGCAGGCGATTCTGACAGGCTTTGAGCTGGCGCGCACGGCGGATGCGGACGTGCTTGGCGTGGGAGAAATGAGCATCGGCAACACAACGACCGCCTCGGCGGTGCTGGCCGTTCTGCTGGATGTTGCGGTCGAAGCCGTGACGGGGCGTGGCGGCGGCATCACGGACGAGGCCTTCTCCAAAAAGAAGGAGGTCATACGCGCCGCCATTGCCTGCAATCGGCCAAAACGGGAGGACGTGATCGACGTGCTGTCGAAGCTTGGCGGCTTTGACCTGGCAGCGATGTGCGGTGCATTTCTTGGCGGCGCAGCGGCGCGGCGGCCGATTGTGATCGATGGCCTGATCTCAGCGGTGGCGGCACTGTGCGCGGCGCGCCTGTGTCCGGCGGCGAGAAGCTACTTCATTCCAAGCCATGCCTCCTATGAGATCGGCTACCGGCTGGCGATGGAGGCCCTAGAGCTGGAGCCGATCTTCCTGCTGGGAATGCGTCTGGGCGAGGGGAGCGGCTGCCCGCTGGCCTTTGCGGTGCTGGAGGCGGCCTGTGCGGTCATGAATGACATGGCGACCTTTGACGAGGCTGGAATCGATGACAGCTATCTCGATGAAATCCGCATAGGAGACAGCTTTTCCGTGGAGGGAAGAACATGAATTGCTTCATTTCGGGCGGTGCAAAGAACGGAAAGTCCACCCTGGCGCAGCAAATTGCCCTGCGTCTGGCGCAGGGCGGGCCACATTTCTATGTTGCAACGATGTGCTCAACCGGGCCGGAGGATGACGAGCGAATCCGCCGCCACATTGCTGACCGCGCCGGAATGGGCTTTGAGACGGTGGAGTGCTTCACAGACCTGCCGCAGTGTCTTGCGCAGGCAGACCGCAATGCGGTTTTTCTGGTGGACAGTGTGACTGCGCTGATGCAAAATGCGCTTTTTCCGGCACAGAAGCAGTATGCCCTCGATTTGCTGGGGGCGGAACGCTGCGCGGAGGGCATTGTGCGCTTTGCAAAGCTGGTGCGGCACGCGGTGTTTGTCAGTGATGCAATTTATTGCGACGATGCGGTACATTCACAGACAACGGAGCAGTATCGCAGATGCCTTGCGCAAATCGACCGCCGTCTTGCGGCGGCCTGCGACACGGTGATTGAGATGGTGGCAGGCCAGCCGATTGTCTATAAAGGAGAGATACCGGAATGAAGGAACTGTGGTATGCTTTCTGGATGTGTCAGAGCATGTTCTGCGCCATTCCCTGTCCCTTCAAGTGCTGGGAGGAAAAGGCGCGCGGCCGGATGCTGTTGTTCCTGCCGCTGATCGGACTGGAAATCGGTGCACTTTGGATGCTTCTGGCGTGGGGCTGTCGTCTGCTGGGGCTGCCGACGCTGGTCACAGCGCTGCTGCTGACCGCCTGGCCGCACCTGTCCACGGGCTGCATCCATCTTGATGGTTATATGGATGTGACCGACGCTGTGAAATCCTGGCGCGATCTGGCGCGCCGCAGGGAAATCCTGAAGGATTCCCATGTCGGCAGTTTTGCGGTGATTGGGCTTGCGCTCCTGCTGCTGGCAGAGCTGGCAATGCTGGCCTCGGCGCCGGAGGACGCGGATGTGCGCATTCTGCTGCTGATTCCGGCGGTGAGCCGCTGCTGCTCTGCGCTGGCGGTCACGGGGCTGCGCCCCATGTCAACGAGCCAGTATGCCGGCCAGCGCAGACCGGCCGGCCATCTGATTTTTCTGCTGGCGCTTCTGTGTGCGCTGTTGGCGGGCGGCTTTCTGCTCTGCCGGGTTTATGGCTTTGCGCTTCTGGCCTGCGTTGCGGGCTATGGCCTGGCGCTGCTGCGCGGCTTCCGCTCTCTGGACGGCATGAACGGAGACATTTCCGGCTATGCGCTGACCCTTTCGGAGCTGGTGGCGCTGGCAGCCTATGCATTGATTTGAGAAGGAGGAAACCGTATGGTGTTGATTATCGGCGGCGCGTGGCAGGGCAAGCTCGACTTTGCGCGCGAGCGCTTTGCCATCCGGGAGAATGAAATTTTTACCTGCGATGCTTCGACGGTTGATTTCAGCTTTCGCTGCATCAACAGACTGGAGGAATTTGCGCGCCTGAATCCCGATCCGATTGAGTATTTTGCGCGCAACCGGGCGCTGTGGCAGGAGCATGTCCTGATTCTGCGGGATGTTTTCTGCGGCGTTGTGCCCATGGGGGAGGAGAATCGTGCCTGGCGGCAGCGTGCCGGTCGCTTTGCGCAGTATTTGAGCCGAGAAGCCACGCAGGTCAGCCGGATTTTCTGCGGACTGGAGCAACGTCTGAAATGACCATTTACCTGATACGGCATGGAACGACGGCGGCCAACGAGCAGCATTTGTACTGCGGCAGCAGCGACCTGCCCCTTTCTCCCAATGGGCGGCAGGCGTTGCAGCGACATACAGCGCCGAAAAATGTCCGCTTCATGACCAGTGGCATGAAGCGGACAAATGAAACGCTGCACCTGTTGTTTGGCAACGTGGCGTATGAAACAGAGTCGCGCCTGCGGGAGATTGACTTCGGTCGCTTTGAGATGCAAAGCTATGCGACGCTGCGGACGCAGCCGGACTATCAGGCGTGGATTACGGGTGACAATGAGCACAATGTGCCGCCGGGGGGCGAGAGCGGTGCGCAGATGGCGCAGCGCGTGCTTGCGGCGCTGGAGGAGCTCCTGTCGGATGGGCAGGATACCGTCGTGGTCACGCATGGCGGGGTGATTGCCGCCATCATGTCACAGCTTTTTCCGGATAGCGGGAAAAACCGCTATGCGTGGCAGCCGACGCCGGGGAGCGGCTACTGCGTCACGATTGAAAATGGCAGCAGGCGGTATAGTGCCTGGCGCTGAGCGGACTCAGCGCGCGCTGCGGCGCTCATAGAACTTTGCAAGGCCGCCCTCGGAGGTCTCGCGGAACTGGCTGTTGATGTGAATGCCGGTTTCGCGCATTGTGCGCACGACCATGTCGAAGCTGATGTTGCGCGTGCCGGTCAGGAAGCTGGCCAGATTAAAGGCATCCATGGCGCGCTTGGCGGCTACGGCATTTCGCTCGATACAGGGCACCTGTACCAGACCGCAGATGGGGTCGCAGGTCAGACCAAGGTGATGCTCCATGGCGATCTCGGCGGCATATTCGATCTGCTCCAGCCCCAGCCCATAGACCTCGGCCAGTGCTGCGGCGGCCATGGAGCAGGCGGTGCCGATCTCGGCCTGACAGCCGCATTCCGCGCCGGAGATTGAGGCGTTGCGCTTGACGATGGTGCCGATCAGACCGGCGACTGCCAGCGCCTCGAGCACACGCTGATTGG
>CAYXIN010000020.1:0-27386 GCA_964465395.1 uncultured Oscillospiraceae bacterium
TGCTACCATAAAGGTCTTTTTTGTGCTGTCTGCATAAAATGGTGCAGTTTAATTTGAAGCGGCGGAAAGGCTTTTGTGCGCCCGGCGCAGAGCGCTAAAAGCGGGCGATGAAGCGAATGTTTCCGTTTGTGGTATAATCTGCTTTCAGTGTACCGCCAAAGCTTTCGGCAATGGCGCGGGCGGCGGAAAGCCCAATGCCATAGCCGGATCCGATGTTGTCCTGTGTCCTGGCCGTGTCTCCACGGTAGAAACGTTCAAACAGACGCTCGGCATCGAAGTGCGCCGGGGGCTCGCAGGTGTTTTCCTCCACGATTTCAATGCCGTTTCCGGCGCAGCGCGCGGTCAGCCGAACGCGGCCATTGCGCGGGGTGTACTTCGCTGCATTATCCAGGAGAATGGAAATCAACTGCGAAAAGGAATCCTGGTGTAGCTGCATCATCATATCCGGCTGAATATCAGCCGAGAAGTCAATGCCCTTTTGCAGGAGTATCTCATCGTAAGATGCCAGCAGACCTTGCAGCACTGCACTGATGTTGACGCGCTCGACGGGCAGCCGAATTTCCTCGTCCAGCTTTGCAGGTGTGAGCAGATTCGTCATCAGCGTATTCAGCCGTTGTGTCTGCTGGCGAATATTTCGGCTGTACTTTGTTTCGCCGTGAATCAGGGAGGAAGCATCATTGTTGGACTGGATGATGGCAAGTGGTGTTTTCAGCTCGTGTCCAGCGTTGGTGATAAACTGCTTCTGCTTTTCCATCCCGGCCAGAATGGGCCGTATGACCCTGTTTGAGAATGGAATCAGAAGGAACAGTATGGCAATCCAGCAAAGCAGCGCGATGGCGCAGGATATGCTCAGCACCATGATGAAGGTCTGAAGCTGGCTGGAGGTATCCATAAAGAAAATCAGCCGCTCTGCGCCATGCTGCCGGACTTCGTATTTATAGGTGCTGATCTTTCCCTGTGCTTCATCCACAAGGGCCGCATAAGCGCTTGCCTGCTCCACCGTGACGGAGGAAATCTGATCGATGTTGACATCCAGTATCATCCCATTTGCATCCGTATGCACCACGAAAAAGCGCGTGGCCTTCACGGTGTCCATGCTCATGGGAGGCAGAAATGGCCCGCGGTTATGGGGGGCGCCTTGCAGAAATTTGTCATCTCCGGCAGCGAGCGTGTGCAGAATATCGTCCGATTGCTGCTCGAGCACAACCCAACTGAAGATATTGATTGTACCAATCAGCACCACAAGCAGAATGCTGACGGCGGACATGGCGAAGAAGATAAATCGCCTGCGCAGGGTCTTCTTCATTGCGACACCTCCAAACGGTAGCCGATATTGCGTCTGGAGATGATCTCCACGGTGGAATTCATGGCCGCCAGCCGCTTGCGCAGATAGGAAATATAGAGCCACACGCTGTTGATATCCGTTTCGGTGTCATAGCCCCACGCCTTGATGAGCAGATCCTCCGTGGAGAGAAAAATGCTGCGGTTTATCATCAACTGCTCCAGCAGCCGGTATTCCTGCTTCGGCAGCAGGAATTCTGCGCCATTACAGGATAAGGCAAAAGAGCGTGTATTTAGCGTTAAATCGCCAAATGACAACAAATCCGGGTGAAAGATTTCGCGGCGGCGCAGCATGGCGCGGATGCGGGCCAGCAATTCACCCATGTCAAAGGGCTTCGGTAAATAGTCATCCGCACCGGCGTCCAGACCACGGATCCGTTCATCGACCTGCGTTCTGGCGGTCAAAAGCAGGATGGGCGCTTTGCAGCCGCTCTTTCGCAGCGCAGAAAGCACTGCGAGGCCATCCAGCTTTGGCATCATAATGTCCAGAATAATGCCGTCGTAATCCCCGGAGAGGGCGTAATCGAGGGCATCCGCGCCATCGTAAACGGCATCGACAAGGTATTTATGATAGGTCAGAATATCCACAACCGCCTCTGAAAGCGATCGTTCATCCTCGGCATAGAGCAGTTTCATCGTGCATTCTCCCCATTTTTTATGATATTGTATCACATTCATGCGCTATAATTGTCAACAAATTGGAAATAACTCAATTATAACAGAATACAACGGCAGACTTAGATGTACCTTTGAAGCCGTGAAATGATCTCGCCGCAGCGGACAGCAAGAATAATCGTTGCAATTTCAGGGAAAATCGATTATACTGAACTGGAAAGTGAGGTGTACTGTGTGTATCAGGCATTATACCGCAAGTATCGTCCGCAGACCTTTGATGATGTCGTGGGTCAGCAGAGCGTGACGCAGACGCTCAAAAACCAGGTGGTCAATCAACGCCTGAGTCACGCCTATCTTTTCACCGGTACACGAGGCACCGGCAAGACCTCCTGCGCCAAAATTCTGGCAAAAGCGGTCAACTGTGAGCAGCCGCAGAACGGGAACCCCTGCAACTGCTGTCCGGCCTGCCGCAGCATCGATTCCGGCGCCTGTATGGATGTCCTGGAGATTGATGCGGCCTCAAACAACGGCGTGGACAGCGTCCGCGCGCTGCGTGACGATGCCATCTATACACCGGCGGAGGTCAGCAGACGCGTCTATATTATAGATGAGGTGCATATGCTCTCCATCAGTGCGTTTAATGCACTGTTGAAAATAATCGAGGAGCCGCCGGAGCACCTGCTCTTTATCCTGGCGACAACGGAGCTGCATAAGGTTCCGGCGACGATTCTCTCGCGCTGTCAGCGCTTTGCGTTCCGTCGGCTTCTGCCGGAGGATATCGCAGGCCGCCTCAGTGAGATTGCGGCGCGCGAGCAGATTCCGCTTGAGCCGCAGGCGGCCTCCTTTTTGGCGCGCCTGGCTGATGGCGCCATGCGTGACGCGATCAGCCTGCTCGATCAGTGCGCCTCGGCTGCGGTTGGCACGGTGACGACGCAAACGATCTGCCAGACAATCGGACTGGCGGAAAGCCGCAAAACGGCGGAGATGCTGCGCGCGATTGCTGCGCGGGATGCGGCGGCGGTGCTGCACATTTTCCACGAGGAATACGCAGGAGGCAAGGATCTGACAGCAATGCTGGACGAGCTGTGCAGCGTGGCGCGCGATCTTCTGGTGCTGCGCGCGGCGCGCGGCGATGGTGGCAGCATGATTTCCGGCATCTGCACGCAGGAGGAGCTGGATGAATTGGCAGCCTGCTTCACCTCTGCGGAGCTGCTGCGCATGACAGAGGCGCTGCGCGATGCGGCGGCCGGCTTCCGCGACAGCGCCAACCGGCGCGTGGATGCAGAGCTGTGTCTGCTGCGCCTGTGTACACCGGAGGCGCAACTGGATGCGCAATCACTCAGCGCGCGGATCAGCCGCCTGGAGGATAAACTGGCCGGTGCAGTGCTTGCCGCACCGGTACAGCAGCAGCGCGCACCGGCGGCGCAGGAGCCGGAGCAGTCACGCACGCCGGAATCTCCCCCCTGGGAGGAGGAACCGCCGCAGCCTGCACCGCCCCCGGTGTCAGCACCACCGCAGCCCAATCGCTTCTGGCCGGAGCTGGTTAAGCGCGTGCGCGCCAGTCTGAAGCCACCGGCGCTTGGCATGTTCAACACGGCGGAGAATGCGCCGGTCAGGGGTGTGCTTGATGGCGCGACCCTGCGTCTGGAGGCGGCGGATGCCCTGACGCTGGCCGTTATTAACAAGCCGAATGTGCTGCAAGCGGTCAGCGAAGCGGCAGCGGCCATTCTTGGGCGGAGTATTACAGCCTGTGCGGTGCCGCGCGGCAGTGAGAATACCTCCGGCTTTGAGCGCCTCCTGCGGGTCGGGGCGGCGCACCCGGATATTGTGGAAATTAAATAACAATCAGAAAAGGAGCTGTTATACTATGGCAAAAGGTGGATATCGTGGCGGTATGCCCACGGGCGGCATGAATATGAACATGATTAAGCAGGCCCAGAAAATGCAGCAGGATATGCTGAAAATGCAGGAGGAGATGGAGGTCAGAGAATATGAGGCAACGGCCGGCGGCGGTGTGGTTTCAGCCCGCGTGAACGGCAAGCATGAGCTGCTGTCTCTGTCCATTCAGCCCGAGGCGGTGGATCCGGAGGATGTGGAGATGCTTCAGGACATGGTCATTGCTGCGGTCAACGAGGCCATGCGCAAGGCTGAGGCGGAAGCCTCGCAGAGCATGTCCAAGCTGACCGGAAGCCTGAATCTGGGCGGTCTGTTCTGATGCGCCTGTTTCCTGCCGCGCTGGAGCGGCTGACAGAGCAGTTTGCCAAGCTGCCGGGTATTGGTGGAAAGACGGCGCAAAGGCTGGCCTTTCACCTGCTGAATCTCCCGGAGGAGGAGGCAAAGGAATTTGCGCAGGCGATTGTGGACGCCAAGCAGACGGTGCATCTGTGCCCGGTCTGCTGCAATCTTACCGATCGGGAAATCTGCCCGGTCTGCGAGAATGACGACCGCGACCATGGCCTGATCTGTGTGGTGGCCGAGCCGAAGGATGTCATTGCAATGGAGCGTGCCCGTGAGTTCACCGGGGTCTATCATGTGCTTCATGGCGTGATTTCTCCGCTGAATCATATCGGGCCGGATGATATCTGTGTGCGGGAGCTGCTTGCCCGGGTGGGCAGGGGAGACGTGCGCGAGGTTATCATGGCAACGAATCCCGACACGGAGGGAGAGGCGACGGCGATGTACCTGTCGCGCCTCCTGCGACCGATGGAGGTGCGCGTGACGCGGCTGGCTTACGGTGTGCCCGTGGGCAGTCAGCTTGAGTATGCGGACGAGGTCACCTTGCTGCGCGCCCTGGAGGGCAGACGCGAGATTTCATAATTCCATAAAAGCAGCCCCCGACAGCTCAGAAATGAGGCGTCGGGGGCCTTTGACTGCTGCGACAGTGCGATGGGAGAGGGGGGCTTGCCTTTTTTCGTGTTTCTGATTATAATAAAGCAGAAAGTAAAGAAAGACGGAGGTTGGCTGATGGAAACGCAGAAGCTATTTTATGACGATCCCTATCTTCGGGAGGCGGATTGCAGCGTAACATCCTGTGTGCAGACGCAAAAAGGATGGCTGGTGGAGCTGGATCGCACCATCTTCTATCCGACCGGTGGCGGACAGCCCTGTGACCTGGGCACGCTGGATGAGGCGCAGGTGGTGGATGTTTCGCAGAAGGAGGGGCGTCTGCTGCATCTGTGCGATCGCCCACTGGAGACGGGGCAGATGGTTCATGCACGGATCGACTGGGAGCGCCGCTTTATGCTGATGCAGCAGAACTCCGGGGAGCATCTGGTTTCCGGCCTGATTCATCAGCACTTTGGCTTTGACAACGTCGGCTTCCACATGGGTGCGGATGCCGTCACAATCGATTTCAGCGGTGAGATATCGCAGGAGGATATGCAGCGCATCGAGGCAGAGGCCAATCGCGTGATCTGGGCGAATCTGGAGCGCGAGCTGCTTTTCCCGGATGCGGAAACGCTTTCCACCCTGGATTATCGCAGCAAAAAGGAGCTTTCCGGCTGGGTTCGGCTGGTGCGCTTTCCGGGGGTGGATCTGTGTGCCTGCTGTGGCCTGCATGTGGCGCGAACGGGCGAGATTGGGCTCATCAAGCTGCTGTCTGCCACGCGCTTTCATGGCGGCTCGCGGTTGGAGCTGCTTTGCGGCGCCCGCGCGCTGGAATGGGTGAATGTGGTCGCGGCACAAAACCGCGAGGTGTCTGCACTCCTGTCGGCCAGGCAGAATGCCACCGCCGCAGCGGTGCGCCGCCAGACGGCGGAATTGCAGGCGACCCAGCTTCGGGCAGCGCAGCTTGAGGGTCGTCTGATTGCGCATACTGCCGCTGCCTATGCGGGCGCGCAATCGGTGCTGCATTTTGATGAGGGCTTCAGCGCCGACGGGGTGCGCCGCCTGGCCGATGCGATTTCGGCTGTCTGCGCGGGGCGCTGTGCAGTCTTTGTGGCAAAGGCGGACGGCTGGAATTATGCAATTGCGGATCGGGCGGGCGACCTGCGCGCCTTTACAGGGGAATTGAATCGCGCGCTGCGCGGGCGCGGCGGCGGAAAGGCAGATTTCGTCCAGGGTGCGGTTTCGGCTACCCGCGCGGAGATTGAGGCGTTTTTTACCGCAGAGAAGCGATAGTAGGCCTGCGCCCCGTGAAGCCGTGTGCCACTCATTGCGGCCAGCTCCGAAATAGTCAGGAAATGAAAGCCCCTCGCCTCCAGCGCATCAATCACCTGGAGCGCAGCGTTCACGCTGGAATCCTTCATATCGTGCATAAGGATAATATCGCCGTTGCGCGTTTGTGAAATAATATCTGCCGCAATTTCCGCGCTGTTGCTGCGATGCCAGTCCTCCGCATCAACAGACCAGAGAATGACCGGCAGATCAGCGCTGACCGTTTGCCGCAGAGCTTCCAGCTCATAAATACCACCCGGTGGACGAAGCAGCGTGGGGCGCTGCCCGGTTGCGGCAAGCAGCTTTTCCTCCGCGGCGGCAAGATCTGCGCAAAGCTGCGGGAGACTCATGGCGTTAAAGAAGCTGTGTGCATCGCTGTGAGAGCCAATCTCGTGGCCCTCTGCGGCAATGCGCGCGGCAAGCTGCGGATATTGCTCCACGCGATAGCCGCAGAGGAAAAAAGTTGCATGTACGCCGCGCTCTGACAGGCCGCAGAGCAGCCGATCCGTAAAGCGTCCGCTGGGGCCGTCATCGAAGGTCAGGGCAACGTATTTTGGGGTGTCTGAGGCGTGTCCGGGTAAGGCCAGAAGAAGACTCAGCAGGAGAATTGGAATGATTCGTTTCATGGTATTCCCGCCTTTCGCTGCATAGTATATGCTGTTTGCGCCTGATGCGCAGCGGGAAAGAAAGGAAAATGAAAATGCTTCAGATTTTATGTCCGCATTGCGCGCAACCGCTGCTGCGGGAGCAGAGCTCCCTGCTTTGCCGGCAGGGGCACCGCTTTGATATTGCGCGGCAGGGTTATATCAATCTGCTGCCGGTGCAGCAGAAGCATTCGCTCCATCCGGGGGATACGCGGCAGATGGTTCTCGCCCGGCGCAGCTTTCTGGAGGCGGGCTATTATCGCCCGATTGCACAAACGTTGCGGGAGCTGCTACAGACACACGCGCCGACGGCGCAGACTGTTCTGGACGCAGGCTGTGGAGAGGGCTACTATTTACGCGCGCTGCGCCATATTCCGGAGCGCTGTGGTATTGATATTTCCAAGGAGGCCGTCCGCTTTGCGGCGGCGCGCGACAAGGAGGCGCTGTGGCTGACCGCGACGGCGGCGCATCTTCCGTTTGCGCAGGAGAGCTTTGACTGTCTGCTCTCCATGTTCGCTCTGACGGTGGAGGCGGAGTTTCTGCGCGTTTTACGCAAGGGCGGAATCTTTGTTGAGGTGTTGACCGGGCCGGATCATCTGACGGCTCTGCGCGAAATTATTTATCCGCAGGTGCAGCGTAAGCAGAAGCCGCTCCAGCTCGAGAAGCCCGGCTTTCTCCTGCTTGAGAGCCGCTGCCTGTCGTTTGATTTTCAACTCCAGACGCCGGAGGCGGTGCAGAGTCTGCTGTATATGACGCCGCACCTCTGGCGGATTTCCAGCGCGGGTGCGCAGGCGTTGCAACAGACTGCCTCGCTGGAGGAGCATTCACAGATCATCTTCCGCATCTATCAAAAGATAGGATAGACAAGCGCGGCAAAATTTGATAGAATATATGGCACAGGGGTGCAAAATGGGCAGCCCGACAGTTTCCGGCAGGGAGGGAATCGCAATTGGATCAGAAAATGCTTGACAGGCTGCGGCTGGTTGAGGACAAGTATATCGAGCTTTGCGCGCGATCTGAGCAGCCGGGCTTTTATGACGATCCGAAGCGGGCCGCCGTCTGCCTGAAGGAGCAGCGTGAGCTGGAGCCGGTGGTTCAGGCTTATCGCGGCTATCTGCGTGCATCTCAGGATATGCATGAGGCTACAGAGCTGATGAGCGGCCAGACCGACGCGGAGCTGAAGGCGCTCTGCCAGGAGGAATTTGCAGATGCCAGACAGCGCATGGAGCGCCTGGAGCGGGAATTGAAGCTCCTGCTCCTGCCGCGTGACCCCAACGATGACAAGAGCGTGATTATGGAAATCCGTGGCGGTGTTGGCGGCGAGGAAAGCGCACTCTTTGCCCACAGCCTTTACCGGATGTACCAGCTCTATGCGGCGGCGCACGGCTGGACGGTCGAGCTGCTGAACTATGCGCAGACGGAGCTTGGGGGCATCCGGGAGGCCGATTTTGAAATTCGGGGTGCCGGCGCATTTTCCCGGCTGAAGTTTGAGTCCGGTGTGCATCGTGTGCAGCGTGTGCCGGAGACGGAATCCGGCGGACGGGTACACACCTCCACCGCAACGGTTGCCGTTCTGCCGGAGATGGAGGAGGCTGATGTGGATATTCGGCCGGAGGATGTGGAGATGCAGGTGTATCGTTCGTCTGGTGCGGGCGGACAGCACATCAACAAAACCTCCTCTGCGGTGCGTCTGATTCACAAGCCAACGGGGATTGTAGTGGCCTGCCAGGAGGAGCGCAGTCAATTCCAGAACCGGGAAAAATGTATGCTGATGCTTTCCTCCAAGCTTTATCAGATGGAGCAGGAGCGAATTGCCTCAGCCTATTCCGGCGAGCGGCGCAGCCAGATTGGAAGCGGAATGCGCAATGAGAAAATCCGCACCTACAATTTTCCGCAGAGCCGCGTGACCGATCATCGCATTGGCCTGACGCTTTATAAAATCGATTCTATTATGAATGGCGCACTGGATGAAATCATAGATGCGCTTGTGGCTGCCGATCAGGCAGAAAAGCTGAGAGAAAGCGGGGGACGCGGATGAATACACGTCGGCTTTCCGCAAACCGACCGGAGGATATTGCGCTGGCTGCGGCTCTGCTTCGCGCCGGTGAGCTGGTTGGCATACCAACGGAGACGGTCTATGGTTTGGGCGCAAACGGTCTGGATGAGGCGGCGGTGCTGCGCATTTTTGAGGCAAAGGGACGCCCGCAGGATAATCCCCTGATTCTGCATATTGCAGAGGCGGCGGCGCTGCATGAGATTTGCCACGATATTCCGCAAAGTGCATGGCGGCTGGCGGAGTGCTTCTGGCCGGGGCCGCTTACCATGGTGCTGCCGGTGCGACCGCTGGTGCCGAAACGAACGACGGCCGGCCTTGACACGGTTGCGGTGCGCTGTCCAAAGACGGAGGCAACGCGTGAGCTGATTCGCCTTGCAGGTGTGCCGATTGCGGCGCCCTCCGCCAATCGCTCCGGCAAGCCCTCCACAACGACCGCAGAACATGTGCTGCATGATATGAATGGCCGGATTGCTGCCGTACTGGATGGCGGGGCATGTGAGGTTGGCGTTGAATCGACAATTGTCGATCTGACGGGTGCGCGCCCGCGTCTTCTGCGGCCGGGTGGCATTACGCCCGAGCAGCTTGAGCAGCAGCTGGGGATGCTGGAGATTGACCGCGCAGTGCTCGGCTCGATCTCTGCCGATGCAGTGGTTCGCGCGCCCGGCATGAAATACAAGCATTACGCGCCGGCAGGAGAGGTCATCATTGTCAATGGCTCGTCTGCTGCGGCTGCGGACTATATTCACCGCCACCTGCGCACCGGCGATGCAGTGCTCTGCTTCGAGGAGGAGCTGCCGCTTTATGCGGATTGCACTGCGCTGGCTTATGGTCAGCGCAGTGCGGATCAGACGCTTTCGGCCGGCCTCTTTGCAGCGCTGCGCGCTCTGGACAGACCGGAGGTTGCAACAATTTATGCCCGCTGTCCGGAGGGCGGCGGGGTGGCCTATGCGGTGGGAAATCGCCTGAAAAAGGCTGCCGGCTTCCATATAGTGGATGCGGAGACGGCGCCATGAGAATCATTGGAATAACCGGCGGCAGTGGCAGCGGGAAAACAACGCTGCTGCATGTGCTGGAGCGTCTTGGCGGCTATGGCATTGACTGCGATGCGCTCTATCACGAGCTGCTGCGCAAAGACGCGGCGCTGCTTGCGCGCATTGCGCAGCGCTTTCCCGGCACGGTGGAAAACGGCGTGCTGCACCGCAAAAGGCTGGGTGAGCAGGTTTTTCGCGATCCGGCTGCTCTGCGGGATCTGAACGCGCTGACGCACAGCGCCGTTGTGCGCGCTGTGGAGCGCCTGCTTCTGGAGCACAGAGATGCGCCGCTGATTGGAATCGACGCAATTGCACTGTTTGAAAGTGGTCTGCATGAAAAATGTGAAACGACGGTTGCCGTTTGCGCGCCGGAGGCGCTGCGCGTGCAGCGGTTGATGCAGCGCGACGGCATCAGCCGGGAATACGCGCTGAAACGGATTCGCGCGCAGAAAAGCGATGCGGACTTTGCTGCCCTGACAGAGCACACCCTGATCTCCCACGATGGAGCGCGGGAGAAATTTATGGAAGAATGTACGCAATTTCTGAAAGGAGTTCTAAATATTATGGAAGAAAAAAAGTATGAATCTCTGCGTAAAGAGCTGCTGAACAATCCGAAGAATGGTTATGACCGCATTTCGGAGACGGATCTGGCGGCAATGGAGCCCTACTGCAAGGAGTACATGGACTTCATCACGGACTGCAAGATCGAGCGCGAGGCTGTTGACTGGACAATCGCCCTTGCACAGAAGCACGGCTTTAAGCCGCTGGTTCCCGGCATGGAGCTCAAGCCCGGCGACCGTGTGTATGGAAACAACCACGGCAAGGCCGTGATCTTTGCCGTCATCGGCGCACAGCCCCTGGACAATGGCACGCACATCTGCGCGGCGCACATCGACTCCCCGCGCATGGACCTGAAGCCCAATCCTCTTTATGAGGATGCGGAGATGGCTTACTTCAAGACGCACTACTATGGCGGCATTAAGAAGTATCAGTGGACGACAATTCCGCTGGCCATCCATGGCGTGGTGGCGAAGAAGGACGGCACGGTTCTCAAGGTTACGGTCGGCGAGGACCCGGCTGACCCGATCTTCTGCGTGACAGATCTGCTGCCGCATCTGGCGGCTGACCAGATGAAGCGCACCATGGCTGAGGGCATCAGCGGCGAGAATCTCAACATTCTGCTTGGCAGCCGTCCACTTGCTGAGGACGAGGGCGCAGATCGCGTGAAATTTGCGGTTATGTGTCTGCTGAACGAGAAGTATGGTCTGGTTGAGGAGGACTTCCTCTCTGCCGAGCTGACCATGGTTCCCGCTGGCCCGGCGCGCGAGGTTGGCTTCGACCGCAGCCTGATTGCAGCCTATGGTCACGACGACCGCGTCTGCGCTTATGCAGCCTTCAAGCCGCTGCTTGAGCTGGAGACGCCGGAAAAGACGGCTGTTTGCGTTCTGGCGGACAAGGAGGAGATCGGCTCTACCGGTATTTCCGGTATGCAGAGCCAGCATTTTGAGACCTTCATGGCAGACCTCTGCGCTGCGACTGGTGCCAGTGTGCATCGCTGCTTTGAGCATTCCTTCTGCCTCTCTGCGGACGTCAGCAATGCCTATGACCCCCTCTATCCCGAGACCTGCGACCGCAGAAACAACACCAGAATCAATTATGGCACCGGCATCTTCAAGTATACCGGCGCACGCGGCAAGTCCGGCTCCTCCGACGCGGCCGCGGAAGTGATGGGCTATGTTCGCGCGCTCTTTGCCAAGCATGATGTCATCTGGCAGACGGGTGAGCTTGGCAAGGTTGACCAGGGCGGTGGCGGCACGGTTGCCTGCTATATGGCAAACCGCAATATCGAGACAGTTGACGCCGGTGTGCCGGTTCTGTCCATGCATGCACCGATGGAGCTGGTTTCGAAGCTTGATACTTACATGACCTATAAGGGCATGAAGGTCTTCTACGAGGATCGATAATCTGTAAGAAAAAAGCCGGGCTGTGCGCATTGTGCGCGCAGCCCGGCAGCATTTTTATTGATAGAGATAGGCGTATTGTGTTGCCACTGTATGAATCAGCTCTGCCAGTTCCGGCGGCAGCGGCGCGCAGCGCAGATCGCAGACGCCCTCATGCGCAAGGCGATAGCGAAGCTGTCCGTCTGCAAGGAAGCAGAAGCCGGCATTTTCTGAGTCGTCCATATCCTGCGGCGTCTGGAAAAGTGTGAGCTTATCCTTGCAGGGGGCGGAGGCGTAGGGGCAGAAGACGGTGCAGTTGCCGCACTCGTTGCACATTTTGTCGATGTGGAGAATCTGCGTGCGGCTATTGGGCAGACGAATGGAAACGTTGGCGCGGTTCGGGCAGACATCCACACAATTCTGACAGACAGTCTGGCAGCCCAGGCAGCGCGCACCCTCGGAGGCAGCCTCCTGCGGCATGGCAAGAATGCCCTTCCTTGCAAGAACGGTAGCCTCGCCTGGATAGGCCTCCTGCGGAATGGAATAGCGATGCGGCGCGCCGATGACCCGCTCTGCAAACCGGGCAGCATCCGCGATGCCCTCGACGACGGTAGCCGGGCCACGCCGGGCGTCACCGGCGACGTAGACATTCTCCAGATTGGTCTGGAAATCGGGACGGCCATTGGCGTTGAGGCAGATGCCGTTTTCGGTGAAGATCGTTGTGTCCACCTGTTCTCCAACAGCGGAAAGAACCAGATCGCAATCAATCTCAAACTGCTCACCGGTCGGCACCGGCTGCTGGCGACCGGAAGCATCCGGCGCAGCAAGCTGCATCCGGTTGCAGAGCAGCTTCCCATTGTGCTGCGCGACCGGCGCTGCCTGCTCCAGAAAATGCACACCATCCTCAATTGCAAGGGCAAGCTCCTGCGCATCGGCCGGCATCAGGCGTCTTGTGCGGCGATAGACAATTGTTGCGGATGTGGCACCGGCACGAAGTGCCGCGCGCGCGGCATCCATCGCGGTATTTCCACCGCCAATGACGGCAACATGACCGGAGACTGTGATTTGCCCGGCCTTCAACATGCGCATCCACTCAATCACGCCGCGCACGTTGCCGGGCAGATCAAGTCTGCCGGGCTTCCAGGCACCAATGGCATACAGAATATGCGTGTAACCGGCTGCTTGCAGCGCCTTGACGGAGGGCGCTGCCGTGTTCAGCCGAAGCTCTGCGCCGTAGGCCAGCATGAGCTGAATATCCCGCTCAATAGCCGTATCGGAAATGCGGAATTCTGGTATGACATGCCGGACAATGCCGCCAAGCCGGTCAGAGCGCTCATAAATGGTGCAGTCAATTCCGGCGCGGCCAAGGAAATAGGCTGCGGCAATGCCGGTCGGGCCGCCGCCGATGATCGCGGCGCGCTTTCCGGGAACAGCGGGCGGTCGGACGATGGAGCGCAGCAGCGCGTCATAGCCGCGCTCAGCGGCAAGCAGCTTGGCGGCGCGAATCTGAACGGAGGTATCATAAAAGCTGCGGGTGCATGGCCCCATGCAGCGATGTGCGCAGATGGTGCCGGTTATGAAGGGCAGTGGATTCTTCTCGGTAATCAGCCGCAGCGCGGTATCATAGAGCCCCTTCTGGCAGAGGGCAAGATACTCGGGGATATCCTGCGCGATGGGACAGCCGCCCTTGCAGGGGGCAGTGTAGCAATCCAGCCAGGGAACCTTTTCGCTGCTTTTGCGCGAGGGCAGTGGCTTGATCGCCTTGAGATGGTGGAAATCTGTCCGGCACTGCTGAGAGAGCTGCGCAATGGCTGCTGTGTCCGTTCCCCGGAAGGGAAGGAAGGGCGTAGACTGCGTTTTTTGAGCCATCTGCGTCAGGCGGTTATAGCCGCCGGGCTTGAGAATGGTGGTGGCAACCGTGATTGGCCAGATGCCTGCGGCAAAGAGCCGGTCACAATTAAAATACTCCGCGCCACCTGCAAAGGAAATTTTCATTTTTCCACCGAACTGGGTGCTGATGCGTCTGCACATTTCAATGGTCAGGGGGAACAGCGCGCGACCGGACATGTACATCTCCTGATTGGGCAGCTCTCCGCGCGTGGTATCGACCGGAAGGGTGTTGGACAGCTTGAGGCCAAATTCAAGCCCGCAGTGGTCGGCAAGTGCCTGAAGCCGCTCAAACATCGGGACGGCATCCGCCCACTGCAAATCCTCGTTGAAATGATGGTCGTCAAAGACGATATAGTCGTAGCCCATGGAGTCCAGAATGTGTCGCGCGTCCGGATAGCCAAGAATGGTGGGATTGCATTTCACAAAGGTATGGAGCTGCTTCTCACGAAGCAGGTAGGAGGCAATGCGCTCAATTTCATCCGGCGGGCAGCCGTGGAGCGTTGAGAGTGTGACGCTGCGTGAGATATGCGGAGAGATTGTGGCTATGAAGTCCGCCTCCTGCGGGAAAAGCTCAGTGAGCACCGCTTTGCACTGGGCGAAGATGGGCGTCGCGCTGGCATCCTTCATGGATTCAATATAATGGTCGATTTTCTCGCCCTGAATGCCGGCAAGATCATAGCCGACGGACATGTTGAAGACGAAACCATCCGGGTCGCCATAGCCCCAGAGGTGAGCCATCATTTTCAGCGCGCACCAGGCCTTGATATATTCCTCGAGTGCCTGCCCGACCTCCAGCTCGGTAGACCATTCCTGATTGTAACCCTCATCATCCGCCAGAATGCAGGGGCGCGGCACGCAGGCGGCCAGCTCAGCGCCATCCATCTTCTGGACGGTTTTGACCTCAAAAAAGCGGGCACCGGCCACATATGCGGCGATGATGTTCTGGGCTAACTGACTGTTTGGGCCGGCAGCGGGGCCAAAGGGAGTCTCGATGCGTTCACCGAAAATGGGCAGCGTTTTCTCCGGCGCCGCGCGATAGGCAGTGTGTACGCCGAAAACTGTGCCGTTCGTCTCGCGCTCGGTGATAATCCAGCGTATCAGGCTGCGAAACGCAATGGGATACATTCGCTCAGACATAAGGAAGCCTCCGTTCTTTCGTCATTATGCGCCGAAATCCATCGCCCTGCGACCGGCGCAGACCGCAGGGAACACTGCTGCAAGTTTAGTAGCACTCGCCGTTCAGTGCGCTCCAGAGCTGACGGGCCTGCTCAAGAATATGCGCGTTGACGGCCTCCTCGTCGATGCCGATGAGCACACGATCCTTCATGAGCAGCTTGCCGTTGGCAATGGTGGTTTGGCACTGACGACCGGTCATGCCAAAAATGATGTGACCGTCGATGTTGGCATCGGAGAAGGGGGTATAGGGCTTGTAGTCCATTACAATGACATCCGCTGCGGCGCCGACGTCCAGAACGCCCAGACGATCCTTAAAATAGCGCGCGCCGATTTGCGCGTTATTCCGGAAGAGCATATCCGTGACCTCGCACCAGCCGACATTAGGCAGACAGGCATTCTGGCGCTGCGCGCAGAGGGCAACCTTGATTGATTCCAGCATGTCGTTGGTATAGGCGTCGGTTCCCATGCCAAGGAGAATGCCGGCCTTGTAAAGTGGCAGCACCGGGCAGGTGCCAACGGCGTTGCCCATATTGGATTCCGGATTGTTGACAACCATCGTGTCTGTTGCCTGAATCAGCTCAATTTCTGCGGAATTGACATGGATGCAGTGTCCCAAGATGGTTTTCGGGCCGAGAATGCCGTGGTCATGCAGACGCTGAACCGGGCGGCGTCCGTAGTTTTGCAGCGAATCATAGACATCGTTCATGCCCTCGGAGACATGAATGTGGTAGCCGGTGCGACCATTGTTGGCGGCGACCATGCGGTCGAAGGTTTTGTCTGAGAGGGTGAAAAGCGCGTGCCCACCAAACATGGCGGCAAGCATCGGGTCATCGTTGCGCTGGCACCAGGTGATGAAGTCTGCATTCTCCGCAATCGCCTGCAATGCCTTCTCCTCACCGTCGCGGTCAGAAACCTCATAGCACAGACAGGAGCGAATGCCAAACTGCCGGGCAGATTCGGCAATCTCAAACAGACTGCCGGGAATCTCGCAGTAGGAGGCATGATGATCAAAAATTGTGGTGACGCCCTGCCTGATGCAGTCCAGATAGAGCGCGTCGGCCGAGGCACGGGTTCCGCGCAGGGTCAGCTTGCGATCAATGGCCCACCAGGTGCCGTCGAGCACCTCATAGAAATTTGTGGGATTGTTGCCCTTGATGGACAGACCGCGCGCCAGAGCGGAATAGATATGCGTGTGCGCATTGATGAAGGCCGGCATAATGACGCCGCCATGGGCATCAATGAACTCGGCCTGTGGATATTTTGCACGCAGTGCGGCGGTCGAGCCAAGCTCCCTGATCTTGCTGCCCTCAATCACAACGCCGCCATCGGGAAGATAGGGCAAGGTCTGATTGCGGGTAATCAGCTTTCCGTTTGCAAGAATGTACATGGTCATACCTCCATTACAATGTGTTTGGGTAACAAAAATAGCGATGCAGAACCGGAAAAGTTCAACATCACCACTCAGAACAGCGCCGAGTGATAGTTGGAAGCCCGTGCGCGAAGCACTTCGTTACAGCTATCAGTCTGAAATTATAGTATAATTATACATATGGAGCGCGGCGAATGCAAGAATATTTTTGTTGCTATATTTCACAAAATTGAAACGCCTGATTTGAACACATTGACAATTTGATTTGTAACGAGATTGGACGCAGGAGACGCTCCCTGGCATGGGAAGCATTTTTGGACTTTACTTCTGCTGCGGGCTGCGCTATAATCGAAAAAAGAGAGAGGAAGTGTGAAGCAATGACAGAGGTATCGCTGGTGCGCTGCGCCTCCTACGATCCGGCGCTTTGTGAGCAGGCCATGCAGGAGGTGCTTGCGCCGCTTGGAGGGCTGGACTGGGTGAAGCCGGGTATGCGCATTGCAATCAAGGCCAATCTGGTGGCGGCGATGAAGCCGGAGAAGGCGGCAACGACCCATCCGGCGCTGCTGGTGGCACTGACGCGGTTGCTGCTTGCGCGCGGCGCGCGGGTTGTGGTCGGTGACAGCCCCGGAAATCTCTTTCAGCCTGCGGTTTTGAATCATGTCTATGATGTAACCGGGATGCGTGAGGTGGAGGCAGCCGGCGCGGAGCTGAACCAGAATTTTGAGCAGCGGGAGATTTCCTTCCCGGAGGCGTTTGTGGCCAGGCATTTTTCCTGCACAGCGTGGCTTGAGGAGGCCGATGCCATCATCAGCTTCAGCAAGCTCAAGGGACATGGAATGATGTCTCTTTCGGCGGCAACAAAAAACCAGTTTGGCGCAATACCGGGCACGATGAAGCCGGAATACCACTTCCGCTTCCCGGATCCGATGGATTTTGCAGCCATGATTATTGACCTGAACCGCTATCTGAAGCCACGCCTGTTTCTGGTTGACGGCGTTGTTGGAATGGACGGCAACGGCCCGACGGCCGGAAATCCACGCCCCATGGGTATTCTTATGGCGGGAACAGACTGCCACCGGGTAGATATGATCTGCGCTACGCTGATTGGGCTTGACCCGATGGCGGTGCTGACACTGCGTGCGGCGGTGGATCATGGCCTGCTCAGCGAATCCGTTGCGGAGATTTCCGTTGCGGGGAGGCTGGAGGATTTCATGGTGCCGGATTTTGAGCGCATTGAGCGCCGCCGCAGCACACAGTTTGAGAATCTCCTGCCCGGACGGGCGGGGATTCTGTTCGGCAAGCTGGCGCGCCGCGCCCTGCAATCGACACCGGCGCTGAAAAGGGATGCCTGCGTCGGCTGTGGCTACTGTGCGCGGCTCTGCCCGGCAAAGGCAATTGAAATTGTCAACGGGCGGGCGCATATTGACCGCAAAAAATGCATCCGCTGCTTCTGCTGCCAGGAATTTTGCCCGAAGGGAGCCATGCAGGTGTATCGTCCGCTGCCTGCCCGCATTCTGAACCAATAAATTAGCGAAACGCAGCGCGTTGAGCCGTAACGCGCTGCGTTTTTATCTTTATAATACGTAGACGGATCAAATCTGACGCGCGCCGGAGAGAACCAGCCGGTAATCCTCCAGATTGGCCCGCAGCAGGGTGGGGACATCCAGCTCATAGGGGCATTTGCTCTTACACTGTCCGCAATGCAGGCATTGCTCGATTTTTTCCATTTCTGCCTGCATATCCGGCGCAAGCCAGCTCTGGCTGGGCGCTCTGCGGAGCATCTGAGAAATCCGGGCGCACTGATTGATCATAATTCCGGCGGGGCAGGGCATACAGTAGCCGCAGCCGCGACAGAAGGCACCGATCAGCTCCTTCCGCTCTGCCTCAATGAAGGCGCGGTGTGCGTCAGTCATATGGACAGCCTGGTCGAAGAGTGCAAGCCACTGGTCAAGTTCTGCCTCGCGCTGAATACCCCAGATTGGCAGCACGTTGTCATACTCGGACATAAAGGCAGCGGCAGCAGGGGCGTTGGTAATCAGGCCACCGGCCAGACCCTTCATGGCAATGAGCCCCATGTTGGCCGCCTGACATTTGCGGGCAAGGGCAAGCTCACGCGGCAGAGAGAGATAGCAGAAGGGGAATTGCAGCGTCTCATACAGGCCGGAGTCAATGGCCTCCTCAGCAACGCCGATTTTGTGCGCGGTGATGCCGATGTGACGAATGCGCCCCTGCGCCCTGGCCTCAAGCATACACTCATACATACCGGTTCCGTCGCCCGGGCGATAGCACTGCGCAGCGCAGTGGAACTGATAAATATCAATGTAGTCGCGCTTCAGCAGGCGCAGTGAGGTTTCCAGATCGGCCCAGAATTTTTTCGGTGTGGTGGCGTCGGTTTTGGTCGAGAGATACTTGCCCTCCCACTGGCCGCCGAAGGCCAGACCAAGCTTCTCCTCGCTGTCGGTATAGTTTCGCGCGGTGTCAAAGAAGCGCATCCCACCCTCCCAGGCGCGGTGCAGCAGAGCGGCGGCAGCCTGCGTGCTGATGCGCTGGATGGGCAGTGCGCCAAAGGCGTTCTGTGCTACGGTGATACCGGTTGAGCCTAATGTGATTTCCTTCATTTCAATTCCTCCATATGTTTCAGTGGATTTTCACGGATCGATGCGCGCCGGGCTTCTTCGTGAAGCTGGCGAATGCACTGCGCAATCCTGGCGTTGACCTGCTCAATTTCGTGCAGCAGCTCTGTGGCGGAGACGCGCAGCACACCGCTGCGCAGCGCGGAGAGCTGAATCAGGGCATCGCCGGTTGCGACGCGCACGTGGTAGTTTCGGCCAATTTGCGCGACCAGCGCCTCAATATACAGATCGGCGCTCTCATTTTCCCGGGTGTATACCACGCGCAGATTGTGGTGCCGTGTGCGTGAGCCAGTGGCACCCTTCACGCGGTAGCTGTCAAAGACAACGACCATTTCGCAGGGGCGGTAGCCGCAGTAGTTGCTCAGCAGATCCAGCAAACGCTCCCGCGCGCCGCCGAGGTCGGTCTGCGCCTGCTCACGCAGACCATCCCAGGAGAAGATCATATTGTAGCCATCAACGATCAGGTATTCCTGCTTTGGCTCATGCAGAGAGATTTCCTGTGACTCAACCTTCGGTGGCGGACGATGGAGCACACGCCGGTCGGGGCCAAATTCGCGCTCCATAATGGCTTGCAGGGATAGCTCGTCCGGGTCGCCTCTATACTGGCGCTGCGGTGCAGGGGCAGCTTCGCGTGGCGACTGCAGAACGTGCTCGAGATGCATATGGGCGGACACCTCATCCCAGGGCACCGTAACACCGGCGCCGTGGGAACAGAAAACCGAATCTGGGGTGTTTTCCGTATCGGCTCTGGGGTCGTACTCTGCTGCGGCGATGACGCTGGCGGCATCGTGGCAGGGGGCATAGCCGGCGCTCTGGCAGCGCAGCCGTCCACGGCCACGCGTATAGGCGCTCAGCTCCGCCATATACTCCTGCATCCGGGCAACCGGAGCGGTACCCTCCAGACGCATACTGTCACCATCCTCAACGGGTGGGTCGAATTGGCCGCCCATGGCACGCACATCCTGAATGGCGCGTCCAATCTGCGGGGCAGGGACATGCATTGTAAAACGATAAACCGGCTCAAGCAGAATGCTCTGCGCCTGCATGAGTCCCTGCCGCACGGCACGGTAGGTGGCCTGACGAAAATCGCCGCCCTCCGTGTGCTTGATGTGCGCGCGTCCGGAGGCAAGCGTAATGCGCACATCGGTGAGCGGTGCGCCGGTGAGCACACCAAGGTGTGTTTTTTCGGCCAGATGCGTCAGAATCAGCCGTTGCCAGTTGCGATCCAGCGCATCCTCGCTGCAAATGCTGTCAAAGATCAGGCCGCTTCCGCGGGGCAGCGGCGCAAGAAGAAGGTGTACCTCGGCATAATGGCGCAGCGGCTCAAAGTGACCGATTCCCTCGACCGGAGCGGTAATTGTTTCGCGATAGGAAACCCGTCCGCCATCAATATGAACCTGCAAATCAAAGCGCTCGGCAATCAGTGCCTCCAGAACCTCAATCTGCACCTGCCCCATAAGCTGCGCGTGCAGCTCGCGCAGACGCGCGTCCCAGACAATGCGAAGCTGGGGCTCCTCCTCCTCCAACTCACGCAGACGGGGGAGAATGGTCTGCACATCCGTTTTCTCCGGCAGGCGAATGCGATAAGTCATCATAGGCTCCAGCGCCATGGTGGGGCCAATTTGCTCACAGCCCAACACATCACCGGCCTGAAGCGCAGTGATTCCCAAAAGACAGCAGACCTCGCCGGGCAGAATCCGATCCACCTGCTGGAAGCCGCTGCCGGAATAGAGGCGGAGCTGGGTGATTTTTTCCTCCAGTGCCATGCCATCCCGGGTGGTGTAACGCAGGGGAGTGCGCACCTCAAGAGTGCCGCCGGTCAGCTTGAGATGCGTCAGCCGGTTTCCGGCAGCGTCGCGGGAAATCTTGAAAACCCGCGCGCCGAAGCTGGCGGGATACTGCGGCGGAAGAGTCAGGCGGGCGAGAAGTTCCAAAAGCGCCTCCGTGCCGTCGAGATGCAGAGCGGAGCCGAAGCAGCAGGGAAAAAGGGCCTCATCCCGCAGCAGAGTGGCGATACGCGTATCGCTGAGTGCGCCGGTGTTCAGGTACTCCTCCAGCGCAGCCTCGTCGCACATGGCAATGGCCTCTGCGTCGTGCAGCGGGCAGCAGTGCGCGCTCAGGCGCTTTTGAGCGGCGGCCAGCAGCGCTGCCGCATCCGTGCCGGGCAGATCCATTTTGTTAAAAAAGAGAATAGTCGGGATGTGATAGCGTCGCAGGAGCATCCAGAGCGTCTCCGTGTGCGCCTGAATGCCGTCAGTACCGCTGATGAGCAGCACGGCATAGTCCAGCACGCGCATGGCGCGCTCGGCCTCAGGGGAAAAATCGACGTGTCCCGGTGTATCCAGAAGCGTCATGGAGCAGTCGCGCCAGCGCAGACGGGCCTGCTTGGAGAAGATGGTGATTCCACGGCTGCGCTCCAGCGAGTGGGTGTCAAGAAAGGTGTCGCGGTGATCGACGCGTCCCGGACGTCGAAGCTGACCGCTGTGGTAAAGGAGCGCCTCAGAGAGCGTCGTTTTTCCGGCGTCTACATGGGCGAGCATACCGATGACAAGACGTTTCAGGGAATGTTCGTCTGTTATTTTGTCGTTCATATGGCCTCCGGTGATCAGAAACGCAGGAAAGCCCGCAGCTTCTGTGACTTTTTTCCTGTCTGCACTTGCAAGGAACAGGAGAATCATGTATAATAGCGTTGATTCATACCAAATAATGTAAAGGAGCAAGGTCTATGTTTACTCTTAAGCCCTATATGCATCCGGATTTCAGCCTTCTGGCCAATGCGCCGGAGGCAGTGCTGGCGCCTGCACCCTTTGACGGAGTTGCGCCGGAGCAGTACCACGCAATGAGCATTTTCCCCGAATATTTCCACATCGGTGGCCAGTGGCTTCTGGCAGAGGAGAGTCGCATGGACTGTGTGCCAGTCTATGAGAATGGCAAAATTGCTGTCCGCGAGTTCCGTCTGTTGAAGCAGGGTGACCTGGTGGTTACTGGCCGCACAGAGGACGGCTCTCAGGGCATCTATGTCCATCCCAACGGCTTCTGCGAGGAAAAGGCAGAAAAGGATGTGTTTGCCTTCCGGCAGAATCGCTCGCGCGAGACAGCGTTCTCCCGTGACTATGACGAGCTGTATGACCTGCTGCGCTATGAGCGTGACCACGGCAAAATCGTCTGGGTCATGGGCCCGGCCTTCGCCTTTGACCATGATGCGCGCGCGGCGATGTCCAAGCTGATTGAGAACGGCTACGTTCATGCGGTTCTGGCCGGCAATGCGCTGGCAACGCATGATCTGGAGGCTGCCTATCTGAAGACGGCTCTCGGACAGGATATCTACACGCAGCAGTCCATGCCGAACGGACACTATAACCATCTCGATACCATCAATCGCGTCAGATACCATGGCAGTGTCGCGGAATTCATCCGCAATGAGCACATCGACAACGGCATCATCTACTCCTGCGAGAAGTGTGGCGTGCCTTATGTGCTTGGCGGCTCCGTTCGTGACGATGGCCCGCTGCCTCCCGTGTTTGGCGATGTCTACGCAGCGCAGGATGCCATGCGGAACCAGGTTCGCAGTGCCACAACGGTCATCAGCCTTGCAACCATGCTCCACACGATTGCAACCGGCAATATGACGCCCTCCTACCGCGTGATGCCCGACGGGACAATCCGCCAGATTTATTTCTACTGCGTGGATGTTTCGGAGTTCGTTGTCAACAAGCTGGCTGACCGTGGCAGCCTCTCTGCACGCGGCATTGTGACCAATGTGCAGGACTTTGTGGTCAACCTCCAGAAGGGACTTGGCCTGTAAGAAAAGCAGCGCAGAGTCCGCGTCCGTGGACAATACTATTATATCGGATATGCGCGGATTTTACAACATTTGATTTTGCCCCGGGATTGACCGGGGCAAAACCATGCAGCCCTGCCTGTGGAAAGGAGCGGACAATGGAGGAATTTGTCAGCGGCTATTGCCGCGTGCTGGATGCGGCGCGCACAGTGCTCGTGGATTTGCAGGAGCAGAGCGTCGATTGCTGCTATCCGGACTGCCCGCACAGCGGAGAGTGCAGTATTGCTGCCGCATTTGCGCCGATGCTGCGCGCAGGCGAACAATGAGCCGAAAAAATGAAAAATTTTTTCGGCAAAACCTTCAAAAATCATTGACACTTTTCGTTAAATCTGCTATAATTCTTAATCGCGTGAGCATAGATTTCTGGCCACGCCGGAGGTGTACAAACTGTGCTTGATGAGCTGAGGGCTGCCAACAGGGTAGTCGGAGTCAAGCAGCTCCTTAAGGCGCTGTCCCGCGGACAGGTCAAAAAGGTGTTCGTTGCAAAGGACGCCGATCCTTTGCTGACAGAACCGGTTTTGAAGCAATGCGCGCAGGCGGAGATTGCGCTGGTTCTGGTTCCCACGATGCGTCAGCTTGGCGCAGCCTGTGATATTTCGGTCGATGCAGCCGCGGCTGCAATTCTCTAATTTTGTATCCATCGGAATATTTTAGGATATTCCGGGATAATATAAACGCTGAACTCAGCGGAATTCATGAGAAAGGAGAACAACATGCCTACTTTTAATCAGTTGGTCAGAAAGGGCAGAGAGCAGGTCACCTACAAGTCCACCGCTCCCGCTCTGCAGAAGGGTATCAACACCCTGAAGAACCGCGCTACCGATCTGTCTTCTCCCCAGAAGAGAGGCGTCTGCACCGCAGTTCGTACCATCACCCCGAAGAAGCCGAACTCCGCTCTTCGTAAGATCGCCCGTGTGCGTCTTACCAATGGCTACGAGGTTTCCGCCTACATTCCCGGTGTCGGCCATAACCTGCAGGAGCACTCCGTCGTTCTGATTCGTGGCGGCCGTGTAAAGGACCTTCCCGGTGTCCGTTACCACATCATCCGCGGCACCCTCGATACCCAGGGTGTGCAGGGTCGTATGCAGAGCCGTTCCAAGTACGGTCAGAAGCGCCCGAAGGCCAAGAAGAAGTAATTGCGATCTCTGCCTTGAAACCAAGGCATCGCCTGGCATGGTTATTTTCTGTTATATATGGGAAAACACCTGGCAGGCACCAAACGGCAGGATACGCCTGTCGAAGTACCTATGAAATCATTATTATATGAAGGAGGGAAGCAAAGTGCCCAGAAGAGGTAATGTTCCCAAGAGAGAGGTCCTTCCGGATCCTATCTACAATTCCACTCTGGTAACGAAGCTCGTTAACAGCGTCATGCTCGACGGTAAGAAGGGTGTTGCCCAGCGTGTCGTTTATGGCGCATTTGAAATCGTCGAACAGAAGACCGGCAAGAATGGTCTCGACGCTTTCCATCAGGCGATGGAGAATATTATGCCGTCCCTGGAAATCAAGTCCCGCCGTGTCGGCGGCGCAACCTATCAGGTTCCTCTGGAGGTTCGTCCCGAACGTCGTCAGACCCTCGGCCTGCGCTGGCTGACCCTGTATTCCCGCAAGCGCAGCGAGAAGACCATGAAGGAGCGCCTGGCCGCTGAAATCATGGATGCCTGCAATAACACCGGCGCCTCTGTCAAGAAGCGCGAAGACACGCACAAGATGGCAGAAGCCAACAAGGCTTTCTCCCACTTCCGCTGGTAATCAAAAAGGAGTTGCGCAATGCCGAGACAATACTCACTTGAGAACACAAGAAATATCGGTATTATGGCGCATATCGACGCTGGTAAGACCACCACGACCGAACGGATTCTGTTCTACACCGGCCGCACCTATAAGCTGGGCGAAACCCACGAGGGAACGGCCACCATGGACTGGATGGAGCAGGAACAGGAGCGCGGTATCACCATTACCTCCGCTGCAACCACCTGCTTCTGGCGTCACTGCCGCATTAATATCATCGATACGCCGGGTCACGTCGATTTCACCGTTGAGGTGGAGCGCTCCCTGCGTGTGCTGGATGGTGCTGTGACGGTTCTGTGTGCCAAGGGCGGCGTTGAGCCGCAAACCGAGACGGTCTGGCGTCAGGCCGATAAGTATAATGTCCCGCGTATGGTCTACGTCAACAAAATGGACATTATGGGCGCTGATTTCTTCAACGTTCTCAAAATGATGCACGATCGGCTGAAGTGTAACGCTGTTCCGATTCAGTTACCGATCGGTGCCGAAGCAGATTTTAAGGGTGTCATCGACCTCATCCGCATGAAGGCTAACGTCTTCTACGATGAGCTGGGCAAGGATGTCCGCGTCGAGGAAATCCCCGAGGATCTGCGTGACCTCGCGGAGGAATACCGCGAGAAGCTGCTGGAAGCCGTCTCCGATCAGGACGACGAGATTATGGAGCTCTATCTGATGGGCGAGGAGATTCCCGAGGAGAAGATCCGCGCTGCTATCCGTAAGGCCACCATCGCCGTCGATATGATCCCGGTTTGCTGCGGCACATCCTATAAGAACAAGGGAGTTCAGGAGCTCCTGGATGCCATTGTCGATTTCATGCCCTCTCCTCTGGATAAGAAGGGAATTGGTGGCGTGAATCCGAAGACTGAGGAAGAGGAGTTCCGTCCTGCGGACGATGATGCCCCCTTCTCCGCTCTGGCTTTCAAGATTGCAACAGACCCCTTTGTCGGCAAGCTCTGCTTCTTCCGCGTTTACTCCGGCTCTGTGAGCAAGGGAACGACTGTCCTGAACTCGACCAAGGGGAGCCGCGAGCGTCTTGGAAGAATTATGCAGATGCATGCCAATCATCGTGAGGATCTGGAAACGGTTTACTCCGGTGATATTGCCGCTGTGGTTGGCGTGAAGAACACGACCACCGGCGATACCTTCTGCGACGAAAAGCACCCGATTGTGCTTGAGTCTATGGAGTTCCCCGAGCCGGTTATCCGCGTTGCCATCGAGCCGAAGACCAAGGCCGGTCAGGAAAAGATGGGCATCGCGCTGATGAAGCTGGCTGAGGAGGATCCGACCTTCAAAACCTACACGGACGAGGAAACCGGCCAGACCATCATTGCCGGTATGGGTGAGCTCCATCTGGAGATCATTGTTGATCGTCTGCTGAGGGAGTTTAAGGTTGAGGCCAATGTCGGCGCGCCGCAGGTTGCCTATAAGGAAACCGTTCGCGGCAAGTCCGATGTGGACATGAAGTACGCACGTCAGTCCGGCGGCCGCGGACAGTATGGCCACGTCAAGATCCGCCTTGAGCCGAATGAGTCTGGCAAGGGCTATGAGTTTGTCAACGCCGTCGTTGGTGGCGCTGTTCCGAAGGAGTATATTCCCGCTGTCGATCAGGGCATCCAGGGCGCAATGCATGCTGGCGTGCTTGCCGGATTCCCGGTTGTCGATGTCAAGGTTACACTCTATGATGGCTCCTACCATGAGGTGGACTCCTCTGAAATGGCCTTTAAGATCGCTGGCTCCATGGCCTTCAAGGAGGCAAGCCGCAAGGCGCAGCCCGTGATCCTTGAGCCGATTATGAAGGTCAGCGTCATTGTACCGGAGGAGTATACCGGTGACGTGATCGGTGATATCTCCTCACGCAGAGGCAGCATTCTCGGCATGGAGCCCAGAAATGGCTCCACGCAGATTGATGCCAATGTCCCGCTCTCTCAGATGTTCGGCTATGCGACCGATCTGCGCAGCCGTACACAGGGCAGAGGACAGTATTCTATGGAGCCGAGCCACTATGTTGAGCTCCCCAAGAGCATTCAGCAGGAAATCGTGGAAAAACACGGCTCCTATTGAGAAAAAATACTTGCCATTATGCTCAAAATGGTGTATAGTGGTACTATGCAAATATTGCGAACAACTTACCATTCATAAATCAACAGGAGGATTTTTTCAATGGCAAAGCAGAAATTTGAAAGAAGCAAGCCGCACGTAAACATCGGCACCATTGGTCATATCGACCATGGCAAGACCACCCTGACCGCTGCTATTACCAAGTATCTGGCTCTCTGCGGCGGCGCAGCCTTCACCGATTACGCCAACATCGATAAGGCTCCCGAAGAGAAGGCTCGTGGTATCACGATCAACACTTCTCACGTTGAGTATGAGACTGCTAACCGTCACTATGCCCACGTTGACTGCCCGGGTCACGCGGACTATATCAAGAACATGATCACTGGTGCTGCCCAGATGGACGGCGCTATCCTGGTTATCGCTGCCTCCGATGGCCCCATGGCTCAGACCAAGGAGCACCTGCTGCTTGCCCGTCAGGTTAACGTTCCCTCCGTTCTGGTTTTCCTGAACAAGGTCGATCAGGTTGATGACGAAGAGCTGCTTGAGCTGGTTGAGATGGAAGTCCGCGAGACTCTGTCCTTCTATGGCTTCCCCGGAGATGACACCCCCATCGTCCGTGGCTCTGCTCTGAACGCTCTGATCTGCGAGTCCAACGACCCCAACGCTCCCGAGTTTGCCTGCATCAAGGAACTCATGGACGCTGTTGATACCTGGATTCCCACTCCCGACCGTAAGGCTGACATGCCCTTCCTGATGCCTGTCGAGGACGTCTTCACCATCTCCGGCCGCGGCACGGTCGCTACTGGTAGAGTCGAGCGTGGTTCCATCAAGAAGAATGAGCCCGTCGAG
>CAYXIN010000021.1:0-27189 GCA_964465395.1 uncultured Oscillospiraceae bacterium
CTGCCGGAGGGCACCCGCTTTCAGGTTCTCTCCCCCGTGATACGCGGCAAAAAGGGTGAGCATGTCAAGGTCTTTGAGGATGCCCGTCGCAGCGGCTTCGCGCGCGTCCGGGTAGATGGTCTGCTCTATGACCTCAGCGAGGAAATCCACCTGGAGAAGAACAAAAAGCACCACATTGAGCTGGTCATTGACCGCCTCGTGCTCCGCCCCCAGATCGACCGCCGTCTGACGGATTCGATTGAAACCGCGCTGGCGCAGTCCGGTGGCCTGGTGATTATTCAGCAGCCAGACAGCGGCGAGGAGACGCTCTATTCCCGCAACTACGCCTGCGACGACTGCGGCATCTCCATGCCGGAGCTTTCACCGCGCATGTTCTCCTTCAACAACCCGCTGGGCGCCTGCCCGGAGTGCGGCGGCCTTGGCTATCGGCTGGTGGTTGACCCGGCGCTTGTCATTCCGGACCCGTCGCTTTCGATCTATGACGGCGGCATTCAGGCCAGCGGTTGGGGCAACATCCGAACCGACTCCATCGCGCGCATGTATTTCGAGGCCATGTCCAAAAAATACCGTTTCAGCCTGACCGATCCCATCTCCACGCTGCGTGAGGATGCCATGCAGATTATTCTCTACGGCACCGGCGGAGAAAAGCTGACGCTGCATTATGAGCGCGGCAATGGTCGCGGCACGCTGGAACAGCCCTTCGAGGGCATCATCCCCAACATCGAGCGCCGCGCCCGCGAAACGCAGTCCGACGCGATGCGCAGGGAGCTGGAGGAATACATGTCTGCCTCCCCCTGCCCCCACTGCGGTGGCGAGCGTCTGTCGGACATTGCCCGCGCCGTTACGGTCGGCGGGCTGTCCATCACGCAGTTCTGCAATCTTTCCGTAACAAAAGCACTGGATTTCCTGCAAAATCTTCATCTGGAGGGTGCCCGAGCCGTCATCGCGGAGCAGATTCTCCGCGAACTGCGCAGCCGCCTTGGTTTTTTGCAGAGTGTGGGTCTGCAATATCTCACACTCTCCCGTGCGGCTGCAACGCTCTCCGGCGGCGAGGCGCAGCGCATCCGTCTGGCCACGCAAATCGGCTCATCGCTGATGGGTGTGCTGTATATTCTCGATGAGCCCAGCATCGGCCTGCACCAGCGGGATAACGACCGCCTGCTGGATGCGCTGCGCCATCTGCGCGATCTGGGCAACACGCTGATTGTGGTCGAGCATGATGAGGACACCATCCGCGCCGCCGATTATGTGGTCGATGTCGGCCCCGGCGCCGGTGTCAATGGCGGCCATATTGTCGCCCAGGGCTCTGTGCAGGACATCATGCGCTGCCCGGAGAGCCTCACAGGGCAATATCTCTCCGGCGCACGGCGCATCCCGATTCCCGCCCGGCGGCGCAGCGGCAATGGAAAGTTCCTCACCGTCTGCGGCTGCCACGAAAACAATCTGGCCAACATCGACGTTTCCATTCCGCTGGGTACCTTCACCTGTGTCACGGGTGTCTCCGGCTCCGGCAAATCCTCTCTTGTCAATGAAATCATTGCAAAAAAGCTCTCCGGCTCTCTGAATCATGCAAAGGTTCGTCCCGGTCTGCACGACCACTTTGAGGGCATTGAGGCGCTGAACAAGGTCATCGTGATCGACCAGAGTCCCATTGGGCGCACACCGCGCTCCAATCCCGCGACCTACACCGGTCTTTTCTCGGATATCCGTGAGCTTTTTGCCTCCACCGCCACCGCCAAGGAGCGCGGCTACAGCGCCGGGCGTTTCTCCTTCAACACCAAGGGTGGCCGCTGCGAGGCCTGCTGCGGCGATGGTCTTGTAAAAATCGAAATGCATTTTCTGCCCGATGTTTATGTGCCCTGCGAGGTCTGCCATGGCAAGCGCTATAACCGCGAGACGCTCGAAGTCACCTATCGCGGCAAATCCATTGCGGATGTACTGGAGCTGACGGCGGACGAAGCGCTGGATTTCTTTGAAAATCAGCCGCGTCTGCGGGACAAGGTCGCCACACTGGTGCAGGTCGGCCTGGGCTATGTCAAGCTTGGGCAGAGCTCCACCACACTTTCCGGCGGCGAGGCGCAGCGCGTCAAGCTTGCGACTGAGCTTTCCCGCCAGGCGACCGGCCGCACGCTCTATCTTCTGGATGAACCGACCACCGGTCTGCACATGTATGACGTGCAGAAGCTTCTGGATGTGCTTGGGCGCCTTGTGGACGCCGGAAATACCGTTCTGGTGATTGAGCACAATCTGGATGTAATCAAAACCGCTGACTATGTGATCGATCTGGGACCCGAGGGTGGTGACGGCGGCGGACACATTGTCGCGCAGGGCACACCCGAGGACATCGCCGCCTGCGCCGCCTCCCACACCGGGCATTATCTGGCGCGTGTTCTGCATCCGGATGCCCCGGATGAGCCGATTTCAGAATAAAAAGGAGGTATGCTCCCCTATGGATCCCGCTGCCCTGACCCGGCGCTTCCTTCTGCGCGATCCGGACGGTCTGACGGAGGTTGAGCTGCTGGAGCTGCTTCTGCGCTTCACCTCCGCAGAGCCCGCTGCGCTGGCGCAACGACTGATGGATGGCTTTGGCACCACTGCCGCCATCTTGGAGGCGACAGCCGACGAGCTGCGCATCATTGCACAGGCACAGCCGGACGATGTGCTGCTTCTGCGGCTGGTTCCGGAGCTGCATCGCCGCTATTTCCTCTCGCGCAAGGAAAGCGATGTCCGCCTGCGCAGCAGCACAGACCTGGGCAACTACCTGCTCCCCTATTTTCACGGCGCGCGTGATGAGCTGGTCTATCTGCTTTCACTGGATGCCGTCGGGCGCGTTCTTCGCTGCTCTCGCATCAATCGCGGCACCGTGACCTATGCAACCGTCCCAATCCGGCGGCTTGTGGAGGAGGCGCTGCACCTGAACGCCATTTCGGTCGTTCTGGCGCACAATCATCCCAGCGGCACAGCCATCCCCTCCCGCGAGGACATCGAGCTGACCCTGCGTTTGCGCGATGCGCTGCAAATCATGGACGTGGCGCTGATTGACCACATCATCATCGCGGAGGATGACTTTGTCTCGCTCCGCGACAGCGGATATCTGAAAATTCTGTAACTGCGACACACTATATAAAGGAGATTGAATTATGTCTATTCTGAGCAATTTACAGCCCGCCGCACCCCTGCGCTTCTTTGAGGAGCTCTGCGCCATCCCCCACGGCTCCGGCGACACCAAGCGCATCAGCGACTATTGCGTCGCCTTTGCGCGCAGCCGCGGCCTGCGCTATGTACAGGACGCACACAACAATGTCGTGATCTACAAGAATGCAAGCGCCGGCTATGAGACGCATCCCACCGTAATTTTGCAGGGCCATCTGGATATGGTCTGCGAGAAGGACAGCGACTGCGATATCGATTTCTCCACAGACGGTCTGCGTCTGAAACATGACGACACCTACATCTTTGCAGAAGGCACCACCCTTGGCGGCGATGACGGCATTGCCGTTGCCTACGCTCTGGCCCTCCTGGATGATGACACGCTTGCACATCCGCCGATTGAGGCAGTCTTCACCGTCGATGAGGAGGTCGGTATGCTGGGCGCTGACGCGATGGATCTGTCCGTGCTGGAGGGTCGCCTGCTGCTGAACTGCGACAGCGAGGATGAGGGCATTCTCACCGTGAGCTGCGCCGGTGGCGCGCGCAGCGACTTTAAGCTCCCCGCGATTCGTGAGGCCGCCGAAGGAAGCTGCTGGCGCCTGCGTGTCAGCGGTCTGATCGGCGGGCACAGCGGCGTTGAGATCAACGCCGGGCGCGCAAATGCCAACAAGGTGCTTGGTCAGATTCTCAGCAAGCTGGAGCTGCGCCTGATTTCGCTGGACGGCGGCAGCAAGGACAACGCCATCCCCCGCGAATGCGTTGCCTGCGTTGCCAGCAACGATGCGCTGCTGCCTGAGCATTTCCTGGCCGCGGCGGAGGAGGCGCGCGCCCAGCTTCCCGCAACGGAGACTGCGGTCGCGTTCCACTGTGAGCCGGCGCAGTGCACGCAAATGCTCACAAAGGCCGCCAGCGACAGTGTGCTGGGGCTTCTGAACGAGCTGCCGAATGGTGTGCAGTCCATGAGCTGCGAAATTGACGGGCTTGTTCAGACCTCTCTGAATCTTGGCATTCTGGAAACCGGCGAGGACTGCGTGCGCATGGCTTTCTCCGTTCGTTCCTCCGTCAATGCAGAAAAGGCCGCCCTGCTCTCGCAGCTCCGCGCGCTGGCGGAAAAATACGGCGCCCAGTACGCAGAGTCCGGCCACTATCCCGCCTGGGAATACCAGAAGGAATCCCGCCTGCGCGACACGATGGTCAGCACCTACACGCGTCTGTTTGGAAAGGCCCCGGTTGTCGAGGCCATCCATGCCGGTCTGGAATGCGGCATTTTCAGCGATCGTCTGCCCGGTCTGGATGCCGTCTCCTTCGGCCCGCAGATGCATGACATTCACACGACCCGCGAGCGTCTGGACATTGCCTCCGTTGCGCGCACCTGGCGCTACCTTCTGGCCGTTCTGGAAGCGCTCTGAGCCTCCATTCCTCTGCTGCAACAAGAACCTCCCTGCCGCACCCGGCAGGGAGGTTCTTGCATTTTTCTATCGGACTCATGCGCCATAAAGCGTTGCAAAATAATCATAATATGATATGCGCTGCTGGAGGTCAGAAGCGGCGTATCCCAATCCGCAACGCAGATGTAATCCCAATACCAGCCGTTTCCAAGCCCCGTATAGAGCATCGCACCCACACAGAGCTGTCCCGTTTCATCCAGACAGGGCTGCGCCGCAAGGAAATTCAGATCCGGCCGCTCTGCCATGATGCAGGAGCGCAGCATGGCGGTTTCATACGGCCCCTGGAAGGCCTCCGGCATGGCAGCCGTCTTTGCATCCGCGCCAGAGCAGACAATGGCATAGGTCACCCGCTCACGCACCTGCTCCACGCCGCTGGCAGCATAGAGCTCGTCATTGCGCAGCAGCCGCCCCTGCGAAACGGAGATGTTGTACACCTTGCAGCTCACGCAGCCCAGCGCATCAAAGCCGCCATAAGAGGCGTTCGTGCCAACCACCAGCACACGGAGCACATCGCCAGAAACAGACCAGCGGTAGCTGACCTCCGTCCAGGTATGCTCACCCATGCCCTCGGCGGGAAAGGTCTGCTGCTGCGCATAAAGCTGCACCACGGCGCTGATCTGCTCGGCCGTTCTGTCGCCGGGATACCCAAAGACCATCCTGCCTTTATCGAATGTTGCAATGCACTTCGTATTGACATCGATAGCCCCTATGCAGACGAACTGTCCAGAGGTTTAGGATACAAGGTCGAGTATAAGGAGCTGATGTCCTGTGACTACGGTGCTCCTACCACAAGAACCCGTTTCTATATGGTTGCCCGTTGCGACGGCAAGCCGATTGTGTGGGCAAAACCCACTCACGCACCTAAGAACAGCGAAGCAGTTAAGTCTGGCAAGCTGAAACCATATCATACCGCAGCAGAATGTATTGACTGGAGTATTCCGGCGCAAAGCATTTTCGAGCGTGATAAGCCTTTGGCTGAGAATAGTCTCACGGAAGAACCCAAGTGGTTGTTTTGGAGTGGAGACTTAATTAAGGCAGCCAATGTAGAGGAGGCGCCTGATAATGTCGAGAAAGCCAACTAACTTAGTCTGGAATGTTGTGGTTGAAAATGTAAATCAAAATTGGATTGGAGTATGGAATATATTTGACCACAGCGGTTTTTTGGAAGATGTAAAGAAGAATTTCAAAAAATACAAAGATAATAAAGAAAAGTTTGCGGACGAGCTTAGACGCTCTCTGAGGTACTATTATTGGTCAAAAAGTGAATGGGAAGTTATTTTATCCAATCAAAATAACAGGATGACCATCACGCCGTGGATTGGCGGGTGGAGAAACGATATCAATCTTGATGTGACATATGACGAGAGCTTTGATTGGCGTGGTTTTTACGACAAGATGGTAGAGTGTTATATCAAAGAAAAGAACTCTGTGAAGATTGATGTTTACGACCAGGTTGTATTTCGTTGGGATGAGTTTTTGAATTATATTTGGGATAGACTCAGTGGCAACTAATACATTTTTTTGCATACTTATTCATTCTCAAACACGCAAAACTTGCGCATTGCACAGTCATGTTCACACCAGTTTTGAGTGGAATATGATGAAGCAGATTCAGTACGAGATGAGGAATCTGTACGACAAGCCGAGCAATATGTTCAATGTTGGATGCATGGCTCCGGGTATGGATTACACACCTCGCACACTTGAAGAAATCCTCGCAATCTATGATGAAAAGTAGATTGTTTGAAAAATCAAAGACCTGTAAATAGGTGAGAGACAACCAATCACAGGTCATTTGATGAAATGCTATAATGAATGACTCAAGCGGAGGTAGCAATTATGAAAATCGGGTACATCCAAGAAATCAATTTAGAATTAAACCCCGGGCAAGAACGATTTCGATTTCGAGAGGCAACCTGTACGAGAACGATTAACAGTAGAGGCGACAGAGTTCGCTCAAAAATACTTATCTTCCCTGTTGATTATGAGGAAATCGTTGACAATGCGAATATTATGAAAGCAAATCCATCTGTCATCCTTGTGCGTGAGCCGTTCTTGCTGGACGATGAACTGAAAGAGAAAGTGACAAAGTGGGTTGAGTGGGCAAACAAGGCAGACCCGAGCGAATATGACCCCTTTGCTAATATGAAAGGGGTACCCAAATGATTTACCTCGACAACGCTGCGACAACGCGGATTCATCCAGAGGTTTTAGATGCGATGTTGCCGTACCTCAAAGAGGAATACGGAAACGCCGGTGCGATGTACGGACTTGGCAGACGAGCGGCTAATGCGGTAGCCGAAGCAAGGCAGCGGGTTGCAAGGTTAATCGGCTGTGAGCCAGACCAAATCATCTTCACCTCCGGTGGAAGTGAGGCAAACAATCTCGTGTTTGCCGGGCTCCGTCCGTACCTACTGGCAAATGGCAAGCCCCACATCGTTTCCTCAGCAGTTGAGCACGACTCAGTTCTTAAGGCAGTCAAGAGTGTCTGTAATCCGTTGTGCTGCAACACTGAAAATGTTATAAAATCAGACTTTGGTGCTACATTTTTAGGGGTAAATCCCAATGGTGAGGTTTTAGTGGGTGATTTGCTCAACGCGCTCACAGAACAGACGGGTCTCGTCTCTGTGATGTATGTCAACAACGAAACAGGCTCAGTTATTGACGATGCTATGACTGGTTACTGCACTGTCGAAGACATCCCACAATATAAGGATGTTATCGACGATTGCTGGAGTGAAATACAGTCGCGCCAAGGCAACGGATATGCCGGTGTTCCGTTTAAGTTCCCAACCCTTAATTTGTATACGACCATAGAGCCCGGTGAACTATGTATCTTTGCGGCGGAAGCTAAACAGGGAAAATCTATGTTTCTGCTTAACGAGGCGATTGACCTGCTGAAGCAAGACTTAGCAGTCCTATACTTGGACAGTGAGCTTAAAAGAGAGCAAACTACTGGTCAAAATAACCCTCATTATGGTGCTGTTGTCACAGAAGAGACAAGGCTCAAAATATCACAGTCATTGAAGCAACTGTACGCTACTCCAGAGAACTGCTCAAGGTATGGCAAATTCGGCGCCGACAACCCTTGCTCCAAGAAAATTAAATGCGTGGAACTGAACCGTGAGTTTATAGGTATACGAGCAGCGGCTCGTGAAATGGGTATTCCGTCGCCCAATATCACTCGTGCTCTCGGAGACCCGGCAAGGTTTAGCGCAGGTAAACACGACGGTAGTAGAGCTGCACATAGCGGTCATACTCTGAGAAATAGAGATAATCAGCATTCGCGCCGTCATGGTACTCCAGATACCAGGCGCCATCCGGCGAAGCAATGCGCAGCGTGCAGGTCGCATCGGCAAACAGCGCTTCGCCCTCCGGCGGTGTTGCTGCGCGGCACTGGAAGCCACCAAGCAAGCGCTGGCTGTGATCCAGCTCCAGAACCGTGCCGGTAGCAAGCGCCGTCACGCTGTAGCATAGCTGCTCACGCGTCAGCTTGTGCTGCGCCAGCGCCAGATCCACGTAATCCTCCAGATAGAGCGGTATTCCGTCCTCTCCCATTGGGATGGCGGGCTGCTCCACCACATCGTTGTCGGACTGCGGCTGGGCAGATTCCGACTGCACCGGTGGATCGGTCGGCTGCGTGGAGTCCGGGGGGCAGCGGCGTCTCCGGCACAGCGCAGGCGCAGAGGGTCAGAAGAAGTGCCAGCGCCAGGAGCAGGGCAGACAATCGTTTCATCGTGTGTTCCTCCTTTTTCTCGCGGTACCTCCTGTGCTTTGGTGCCCGCCGGCAGCCGCACCGCCGGTGCTCCACCTTTTTCCGGGGAAGCACGGGAAGCACTCTTATATTATCCAGACTGTAATCTTATTATAGCGCAATTCTTTCGCCCTGTCAGCAGCTTCTGTTTTAAACGGCAAAATATATTATAAGGAGCCTGTTAAAGCGCACAGTGTCGCTTTAACAGGCTCCAAAAGCTTGGCTTTACAGCTCGATCTGCGCCATCACAGCCGCGCAGCGGGGGCAGAGTCCCTCCGCATTAGCATGGGTGGAGTGCATCCAGCAGCGCGGGCACTTCTCCCCGCGCGCCTCACTGACGCCGATGGTCAGCTCCGGCAGATTGACACCGCAGCCGACCTCCGCGCCCTGCTCCGGCTCAGCCCAGTCCACCGCAGAAACAATGCACAGCTCCGCCAGATTCAGACCCGCGCAGACATCGCGCAGCGCGTCCATACCGCTGAGGGTAACGCGGGCCTCCAGTGCCTTGCCGATTCGCTTGTCCACGCGCGCCTTTTCCAGCACGCCATTGACATCCTGACGCAGCTTCACAAGCGTCTCCCAACGGCGCATCTGCTCCGCGCCCAGCGCATAGCTCTGCATCGAGCGCGGCATCTGGTTGAGCAGAATATTGCGGCAGTCGTCTTCCGCTGCGTGCGGCATTGCCAGCCAGATCTCATCGCAGGTGAAGGGCAGGATGGGCGCAAAGAGTCTGGCCATTGCATCGACGATGCAGTAGAGCGCGGTCTGCGCAGAGCGGCGGCGCAGGCCGTCCGCCTTCTCGCAATAGAGTCTGTCCTTGATGATATCCAGATAGAAGGAGGACAGATCCACCACGCAGAAATCATTGATGGCGTGGGTCACAAGATGGAACTCATAGTCGGTATAAGCCTTGCGGCAGGTCGCAATCAGCGCGTCGAGTCTGGTCAGCGCCCAGCGGTCAAGCTTCTCAAGCTGGTCAGCAGCAAGCATATCCCGATTGGGATCAAAGTCCGCCAGATTGCCGAGGCAGTAGCGCGCCGTATTGCGGAATTTCAGATAGTTCTGTGCAATCTGCTTGAAGATTTCCTTGGAGCAGCGCACATCCGCATGGTAATCCGAGGATGCCGCCCAGAGGCGGATAATATCCGCGCCGAAATCCTTGATGAGATCGGCGGGATCGACGCCATTGCCCAGCGACTTATGCATGGCGCGGCCCTGGCCATCAACCACCCAGCCATGGGTCAAAACCTGTTTGAAGGGTGCGCCACGGTCGAGCGCGCCGACGGAGGTCAGCAGACTCGACTGGAACCAGCCGCGATACTGGTCTGCGCCCTCGAGGTAGACATCCGCGGGCCAGAGCTCGGGATGGTCGTGCATCAGAGAGGCAAAATGCGTCGAGCCGGAGTCAAACCAGCAGTCCAGCGTATCCGTCTCCTTGTCGAAGTCTCTGCCGCCGCAGTGCGGGCAGGTAAAGCCCTCAGGCACCAGCTCCATCGCGTCCTTCTCAAACCAGACATTCGAGCCATGCGCGTCAAAGAGGGCGGAAATTCTGTCAATCGATTCCTGCGTAGACACCGGCTTGCCGCAGTCCTTGCAGTAGAACACGGGAATGGGCAGACCCCAGCGGCGCTGGCGGGAAATGCACCAGTCGGCGCGCTCACGGATCATGCTGACCATACGGTCGCCGCCCCAGGCGGGGAACCACTCGACATTCTCAATGGCGGCAATGGCCTGATCCTTAAAGGACTCCACCGAGCAGAACCACTGCGGCGTTGCGCGGAAGATGACCGGCTTCTTGCAGCGGTCGTGGTGCGGATAGGAGTGGACAATCTGCTCAGAAGCAAAGAGCATCCCGCTTTCCTGCATATCCGCCATAATGACCGGATTGGATTCCTCTGTCTTCATACCGGCATATTTACCGGCATAGTCGGTGTGTCTGCCGTGGTCATCCACCGGCACCACCAGCTCCATGCCATAACGCATACAGGTCTGGTAGTCATCCGCGCCGAAGCCGGGCGCGGTGTGGACGCAGCCCGTGCCGGAGTCCATGGTGACATACTCCGCATTCACCAGGCGCGAGGTCTTATCCAGGAAGGGATGGCGCGCCAGCATATTCTCAAAGAACCGGCCGGGGTAGGAAGCCAGCACCTCATAGTGCGCAAAGCCGCCCAGCTTCATCGTCTTCTCCATCAGCGCCTCGGCCATGATATAGGTCTCGCCATTTTCCGCCCGAACCAGCACATAGCTGTCGCGCGGGTGCAGGCAAATAGCCATATTACCGGGCAGAGTCCAGATGGTCGTCGTCCAGATCACAAAATAGGTTCTGGACAGATCGAAGTCGCGCAGCTTGCCCAGGTCATCCTGCATCGGGAATTTGACATACACAGAGGTGCAGGGATCCTCCTGATACTCGATATCCGCCTCGGCCACGGCCGTTGCGCAGAAGGGGCACCATGTGACCGGCTTCAGACCCTTGTAAATATAGCCCTTGTCGAACATCCGTCCGAAAACCTTGACCTCCTGCGCCTCAAAATGGCGGTCCATGGTGCGGTAGGGCCGCGCCCAGTCGCCCACAACGCCCAGTCTGCGGAAGCCGCCCATCTGCTTCTGGATGAAATCCTCCGCAAAATCCGCGCAGGCATGACGGAACTCCGGAACGCTTATATCCTTATTCAGCTTCTTCTTGGAGTTCTCAATCGCGCGCTCAATGGGCAGACCGTGGTTATCCCAGCCGGGGACATAGGGCGTATAATAGCCCATCATGGCGCGGGAGCGGATAATGAAATCCTTGAGCGTTTTATTCAGCGCATGGCCCATGTGGATATAGCCATTGGAGAAGGGAGGGCCGTCATGCAGAATGAAGGGCGGCAGCTCTCTGTTTTTCTCCAGCATGAGCTGATAGAGATTCTGCTCATCCCAGCGCGCCAGCATACCCGGCTCGCGAAGGGGCAGCCCCGCCTTCATGGGAAAGTCTGTCTTGGGCGTGATGATCGTGTTTTTGTAATCCATAGATGCTCCTCCAGATTTGATGGTTTTCAAAAAAAAATACCCCTGTCCCTATTCAAGAGACAGAGGTGTGCTCTGCGGTACCACTCTTGTTCCCCGCAGCAGTGCGGGGCACTCGGCGCGCGATAACGGGCGCAGGCCGTCCGACCCTACTTCATTCGTTCAGGCGGATGCTCCGGGGTGATATTCCCGCGCTGCGCGGCTGCCTCGCACCTGACGGCAGCTCTCTGATGCACGCATTGCAGCGGTACTCGTCCCCATCCTTGCAGGATTATTTATTTTTTCTGCTGCCAAATTGCAGCTCGTCAAAAATCTTCTGCTTCTGCGGCGAGAAAACGCCATGCAGATCGTCCAGCTTGCGCGTCGGCTCCTCGGGGCCTGCCGGAGTCTCGACCGCGCTTGCAGAGAGGCTTGCCTCAATCTGCTGGCCGATCTCCTCAATCAGGGCATCCGCGCGTTCCTCTGCCGAGGGATGCTTTGCCGCCTCCGCATCAAAGTCAAAGGCCGGCTGACGCTGGGGCTCCCGCACCGGCTGCGGCTCCTGCGCAGGCTGCTGTGCCGGGGGCTCCGCATAGCTCTCGCGCGGCGCCTCAAAGCGATGCACCTGCTCCGGGGCCGGGGTCTCGGGCAGCTCCTGTCTGCGCAGCTCATCAATCAGCTCGAGCTGCCGCTTCAGGCGCTTCTCCATGCCATCCAGGAACTGCGCTGTGGCAGCTCTGGCCGTGCTCAGGCGCTCCTCCTCAACGGTGGACTGATTGCTGGCGCTGCGCTGCTTTTCCGCCGCAGCCTGCTCCGCCTCACGGAGCATCTGGGCACAGCGGCGCTCGCTGTCCAGCCGCATCTGCTCGCAGGTCTTCTGCGCCGCAAGAATCGCATTCTGCATGGATGCCTCCTGCTTGCGATATTCCTCCAGCTTCTCCACCAGGATGCGCATTTTGCTCTTGAGCACGGAGTTCTCTTTATAAAGGGTGACATAGTCTTCGGTCAGCGGCTCAAGAATCTCATCCACGGATTCCATATCATAGCCGCCAAAAAGCGCTTTCTCAAAGCTGATTTCCTGAATCTGCTGCGGGGTCAACATATCTGTCTCAACTCCTGTTTCTCTGTCTGTGTGGCGCGATCAATAGTACATGCCGTTCGCTTCCAGCTCCTCCATCAGGTTATCCACCACATTCACGTTGTAGGGAGTCACCAGATAAGTGGAAATTGCGACCTTCTTGATGTTGCCATCGAGGGCATAGGCGCAGCCTGACAGGAAGTCCACCAGGCGGCGGGCAACATCCTTGTTCGTTGCCTCCAGATTCAGCACCAGCGCGCGCTTGTTGCGCAGATGGTCGGCAATGTCCGAGACCATCTCAAAGCGATCCGGCTTGACCAGCACAACCTGCATTTCGGTGGTTGCGTTGATATTCACCACACGGCTGGCGCTGCCGGTGCCGGCACTGCTGCGCGGAGACTCGGCGCTGCTGCGGCTGCCGGTGGTGTAGCTGCTGCGGCGCGGCGCGGCAGCCGGGGCGGGAGCGGGCTCCTCGTCCAGGGTGTCGTCGTCATAATCATCGTAATCATCCTCATCCCGGTCGGAATAAGGGTGTGCCAGTTTCTTCAGTTCATCCATAAGGCCCATGGTCAATTTCCTCCATATGTTTCGATAGCATCGTTATTTCTGATAATCTCGCGCGCCGAAAATGGCCGTGCCGACGCGGATCATGGTGCTGCCGCAGGCAATGGCGTCGGCATAATCCTCCGACATGCCCATCGACAAAATGTCCATAGTGATATTATGATATTTTTTTCGCGTTATGTCAACAGAAATCGTCTTGATTTTCTCAAAATATCTGCAATTTGCGCCCGGATGTGCCGAAATGGGCGGAATTGCCATGAGTCCGCGCAGTCTGCAATGCGGAAAAGACTCCATTTCGGCTGCAACATCCAGGATTTCCTCCGGGGAGAAGCCGGATTTGCGCTCCTCCCCCGCCACATTGATCTCCAGCAGGATGTCCTGCGTCAGACCCTGTCTGGCCGCCTCACGCTCGACGCAGGCAAGCAGCTCTCTGCGATCGACCGATTGAAGCAGATCGACGCAGCCAACCACCTGCTTGACCTTGTTGGTCTGCAAATGGCCGATGAAATGCACCGGCGCGCCAGCATAGGCCTGCTCCTTCAGCTTCTGCGTCAGCTCCTGCACGCGATTCTCTCCGCAGCAGTCCACACCAGCTGCAATTGCCTCCCGCACCCGCTGCGCGTCATTCATTTTTGTTGCCGCACAAAGGAGGATTTCCTCCGGTCTGCGGCCCGCCCGAAGCGCGGCCTCCTGCATCTGTGCACGAATCCGCTCTATATTTTGCGCGATCATTGCATCACCTTCCCATCATAAATATCCTCAGAGGTCAGGATAATCTCATCCTTTGGCCAGAGATGATTGGTATTGCTCTGGTCCAGCTCCACGACATAGCAGTCGCCATATTCGCAGAGGATCTCCACACTTTTCCATTCTGCGCGCACGCCCTCGAGGACATACACGCCCGTTTCCCCATCCACATGGTAGAGCGCCTGCTTCGGAACGCGCAGGCCGGTATAGCTCTCAAAGGAAATGCTGGCGCTCTGCTCCCGCAGAGCCGTGACGTTCTGCATTTGCTTATCATAGGAGAGCAGCACAACACAGGCATCCTCCTCCGGCTCACTGATGGACACAACGCGCATTCGCAGCTCGTCCAGCCCCTGCGCCGCAAAGCGCACCCGCAGCCGGTCACCCACCGCAAAGCGCGCCGCCGTCTGCGACGGCAGCTCAATCAGGTAGTACCACGTCTGGCCGGTAATCAGGCGGCCAATTGCCTCCGTGGGCGGCTGCCGCCGTTCGTCAGAAAGCGCGCGCAGCGCCGAGACGGACATGGTCTGCGCACGCTCCGGCGTCAAAATCGTCTCGTAACCGTCCACAATTTCCGAATAGTAGCCACTGACATGCGCATTGATGGCAATCGCGCCGCTGCCCGTGACCTCCGAGAGCGCGGATATCCGCGCGCGGAGCTGGGCAATGCGCGCATCAATCTGCGCCGCGTCTGTTTGCGTCAGCCCACTGCGCAGGATCAGCGGCTCCAGCTCTGCGGCCGTGCTTTTCAGCGCATCGACGCGGTTACGCGCCGCCTGCACGGAAAGCTGCTGCACCAGGCTGCGAAGCTGCACGTCAAGCTGGGTATCATTGCTGCCAAGCCCCTCGGCCACAAGACGGAGCTGCTCCAGCTCCGTCTCCAGGCGGGCCAGCTCACTGCGGTTTTCCAGGGCGCGCGCGTTGGTGTAGCAGGTTGCCACACGCTGGCCAAGGCCAACCCACTCCCCTTCGGCAAGCTCCGGCACAACGATTGTCTCGCTGCCGGAAAGCACCTGCTCGGAACGCACCACAAAGCCGGAAACGGATAACCCGTCGCCGACTTCGCAGAGCACCGCAGTCTCAAGGCTGTAGCCGCTTTCCCCACCGCTGACAAACAGGGAAATGAGCGCATATGCGCCGATCACAACTGCCAGTATAATCGTTATGATTTTGAAATAAACTTCGCCCTGCTTTCTCATGCCTGTCTCCCAAAGCAATTCTGCGGACAGCGCCGCAGCGCGGCAGGACTGCGCCCCGCTCAGGGAAGGCGCACAGGCTGCACCGGTACCATGGTCGAGATTGCGTGCTTGTAAATCATCTGCTGCTTGCCATCGGAGCAGAGCAGCACGACAAAATTATCGAAGCCGGTAATCAGGCCCTTCATCTGGAAGCCGTTCATCAGAAACAGCGTAACCGGAGTCCGCTCCCTGCGAACCTCATTGAGCATCAAGTCCTGCAAATTATCTGTGTTTGCCATAATTTAGGTATACCTCATTTCGTTTATGTGATGTTTGGGATACCTATATTGTAGCAGCTTTCATTGTCGAAAAAGGGTATAAGCCGTCGAGCCTCGAGAAAAACCCGCGCAAAATCCGGCGCGTCCTCCAGCATCAGCCAGTTGACCGCCTGATTCCGCCGGAACCAGGTGCGCTGCCGCTTGGCATAGTGGCGCGTGCCCAGCACAATCGCCTCGACCGCCTCCTGTCTGCTTTCCTTTCCCTCCAGACAGCGCACCAGCTCCTTGTAGCCGATGGCCTGCATACTGGTGGCCGTTGGCGGCACGCCCTCGTCCAGGAGCGCGCGAACCTCTGCCTCCAGCCCACGCTCCAGCATCTCGTCTACGCGCCGGGTAATCCGCGCGTAGAGCGCCTCGCGGTGTATATAGTCCAGGCCGATCCAGACCGGCCTGTAGCGCGGGGGCTGCGCCTGCGTGCGCCGGTTATGCTCAGAAAACGGGATGCCGGTTTCCAGATAGACCTCCAGCGCCCGGATGACGCGCTTCTGATTCGACGGGTGGATGCTGGCCGCCGCCAGCGGATCCACGCGGCGGAGCTGCTCCATCAGCGGCTCAATCCCGCACTGCTGCGCCAGCGCCGTCAGCTCCTCGCGGCGGCCCGACTGCGGGCAGGGGGCAAACTGCCGCCCCGCAACAAGCGAATCGACATACAGCCCGGTTCCGCCAACAAGAATCACCGGCTTCCCCGCCGCCAGAATGCGCTGCACGCAGGCATCCGCCTGCTGCACATAGCGGCCGACGGAATATTCCTCCGCCGGGTCGAGGACATCAATCATATGATGCGGCACACCGCCCTGCTCCTCCTGCGTCGGCTTTGCTGTGCCGATATCCATGCGGCGGTAGAGCTGCATGGAATCAAAGGAGACAATCTCCGCGTCCAGCGCCTGCGCCAGCGCGACGGAGAGGCGCGTTTTCCCGCTGGCGGTCGGGCCAACAATACAGATCACACGCTCCATATCAGGCCCTCTTGAACTGCCGCTCAAGCTGCGCCGCGGTCAGTTCGATGCAGACCGGGCGTCCATGAGGGCAGTATTGAATATCTCTGCGGCTGAGCACCTCGCGCACCAGTGTCTCCAGCTCGGCGGGCTCACTGTGCCAGCCGCCCTTAATCGCCGCTTTACAGGCAATTGTGTGCAGCATGGTGTCGCGCATGGCTTCCGGCGCAGCGTGACGCCCGGTCTGGATGTCACCGGCCAGCTCCAGAAGGGTCTGCGCCGCCTGCTCCGGCGTCAGCTCTGCCGGAATCTGGCTAATGGCCAGAACGCCGTCACCATAATCCGAGACACTGAAGCCATAATCTGCCAGCAGCGCTTCATTTTCCAACAGCAGCGCCGCCTGCTCCCGCTCCGCCTGGCACAAAATCGGCGTAAGAAGCAGTTGCGGCATCAGGGGCTCCTGTCGGGCACGGAGCTTCTCGAAAAGAATGCGCTCATGCGCCGCATGCTTATCGATCAGCAGCATGGAGCGCCCCTGCTCCACAATGATATAGGTGTTGAACACCTCGCCTACCATCCGCCAGGGCGTTTCCTGCGGCAAAAGCGGCGCGGGCGCGGCTTCGGCCTGGTGCGCTTCCTGCTTCACCGTCGGCGCAGCCTGCTGTTCCGGGACAGCACTGTCACACCGCTCCACTCCGGGCTGCGGCGGTATTGGCCGGGCTGCCGGTGGCGTAAGCGTCTTGCTTGCCGGATGCGGCACGGGAGTCGGTTCAGCCGCCGGCCGGCTCTGCCGCGGCCTCCCAGCCTCCTGCATCACCTGCGCAACGGCGCGGTAGTCCTCCGCCGTCATGGTGCGGAAGAAGTCCTGGCGCGGCTCCCGCAGGATTGGGCGCTGCGCCGCAGCCGCCGGTCTTTGCGGAAGCTGCATCTGCACATGGCTCGTGCGGTTTTCCAGCGCGCCGCGCACACCATAGCACACGCAGTCAAACACATCCCACTCACGCAGAAAGCGAACCTCCGTTTTGGCGGGGTGCACATTGACATCCACCAGATTTTCCGGCAGATGCAGATGCAGCACACAGGAGGGGAAGCGCCCGACCATCATCTGGTTCCGGTAGGCTTCCTCAAGTGCTGTCGTCAGCGTTGCGGAGCGCACATGGCGTCCGTTGACAAAGAAAAGCTGCTGATCGCGCTTTCCGCGTGTTGCGCTGGGCGCAGAAACATAGCCGCTGAGACGATAATTCTCCCAATGGCTGTCCACCGGCTGCATACTCTGCGCCGTCTGTCTGCCCAGCACCGCATAAATCGCGCTCATGAGCTGGCCATCGCCGGGTGTGCTGAGCTGCTCCTGCCCATCGCGCACCACGCGCACGGCCACCTCCGGGTGCGCCACAGCCAGACGCTGCACGGCAGACAGCAGCGCCGACGCCTCAACCGCATCGCGCTTCATAAACTTCATCCGGGCTGGTGTGTTATAAAATAGATCCCGGACAATAATGGTCGTACCCTGGGGGCAGCCGGCCTCGCCGCTCTCCGTCACCTCTCCAGCCTCCAGATGCAGGCTGATGCCCAGAGGGGCCTGTGCAGTCCGCGTCAGCAGGTCGATGCGCGAAACGGAGGAAATTGCTGCCAGCGCCTCGCCACGGAAGCCCAGGGTATGGATTGCCTCCAGATCCTCCGGTCTGGAGAGCTTGCTGGTTGCATGGCGCAGGAAAGCCGTCGGCGCCTCCTCCGCCGGAATGCCGCAGCCGTCATCCGTCACGCGCAGGAAGGTCATACCGCCATTCTTCAATTCAACCACGATTTTTTTCGCACCGGCGTCAATGGCATTCTCCACAAGCTCCTTGGCGGCACTCGCCGGACGCTCGACCACCTCACCGGCCGCGATCAGATCCGCCACATGGGGCGAAAGCTGCTGGATTTTGGGCATGGCAACCTCCTGTGTCACAGATTCGGATAAAAGTAAGTTGCAAGAACGGAAATCAGGTTGAGCACGCTGTGCAGCGCAATGGAACCCCAAATGCTGCGGGTACGCTGATAGGCATAGCCCAGTGCGATACCGGCCGGCAGATAGATCACAATGTTCAGCAGAATATCGGACAGCGGCGCAGTGCCGAAGCTACCCATGACATGCAGCAGCGAGAATACCAGCGAGGACAGCGCATAGGCCAGCCAGGGCGTTCTCCGGCACAGGGGGCCAAAGATCATGCCGCGGCAGAGGCATTCCTCCGTCACAGGCACCAGCACCACCGTACACAGCGCCATAACAAGCGGCTGCTGCAAAAACAGAGCGTCAATGCTCTCCTGATTCTGATTTTCCGGCATCAGGTCAAAAATCCCGAAAAGCAGCGAAATCTGTGAGGAAAGCGCATAATAAACGCCGAAAGAGAGCAGCACCATCAGCAGAAAGCGCCCAAAATGGCGGATCGGCGCAAAGGAGCGGTAAAGAAACTGACGAAAAATCAGCACAACGGCGATAAAATTCGTCACAAAATAAGCAATGTTCAGCAGATAATTGCCCGCATCGCTATACAGGTTCATGCCAAGCAGAAGCATCAGCCCCACCAGCAGGAAGGAAAGGCCGAAAGAATAGAACAGCCAGTAAATGCCGCCCCCGATGTACTCCCGCTTGCGGGGCGTCACCAGATCGCGGGGAAACAGTGTGCTCAATGCAATTCCTCCTTACAGCATCTTTTTTAATTCAAATAACGCATTCATTGCCTCAAGCGGCGTCATCGTCTCCACGCTGAGCGTTTCCAGCTTCCGCCGGATGGCGTCATTTTCCATGCTTGTAATAGAAATCTGATCGTCTGCCGCCACGGTGACTGTCCGAACCGGCGCGCCGCTTTCCAGCTCCTTCAGCAGCTCACGCGCGCGGCTCACAACCCGCCCCGGCAAACCTGCCAGCTTCGCCACCTCGACGCCATAGGAGTCGTCCGCTGCGCCGGGAACAATCTTGCGCAGGAAAACGATATCCGCGCCGCGCTTTCTGACTGCGATATTATAGTTTTTGACGCCCTCAATCTCGCACTCGATATCCGTCAGCTCGTGGTAGTGCGTGGCAAAGAGGGTCTTTGCGCCCAGGCGCTTCTTATCGGCCGCATATTCCAGCACCGCGCGGGCAATGGCCATCCCGTCAAAGGTGGAGGTGCCCCGCCCGATCTCGTCGAGAATCAGCAGGCTGCGGGCCGTGGCGTGTGTCAGAATCTCCGCCACCTCGCTCATTTCCACCATAAAGGTTGATTTCCCGGTGGAAAGATCATCCGATGCGCCAATCCGCGTGAAGATGCGATCGACCACGCCGATCCGCGCCGCACGCGCCGGAACAAAGCTGCCCATCTGCGCCATCAGCACAATCAGCGCAACCTGCCGCATATAGGTCGATTTGCCCGCCATATTGGGGCCGGTCAGGATGGCGACGCGGTTGCTGCCGCCATCGAGCTGGGTGTCATTCGGCACAAACAGCCAGTCCTTCAGCATACGCTCCACCACCGGATGTCTGCCATCGCGGATATACAGCTCACCGGAGAGATCAACCTCGGGGCGGCAGTAGCCCTGGCTGACCGCTGTCTCAGCAAAGCCGCACAGCACATCCAGCCCAGCCACCGCCTGCGCGGTTTGCTGCACTCTGGCTGCCTGCTCCGCAAGGCGCTGGCGCAGCGCGGTGAAAAGCTCATATTCCATCGCTGTGATGCGTTCCTTCGCGGTCAGAATCTCCGACTCCAACTCCTTCAGCTCCGGCGTGATATAACGCTCTGCATTGGCAAGCGTCTGCTTGCGGATATAATGTGCGGGCACCATGGAGGTCTGCCCCCTGGCCACCTCGATATAATAGCCAAAGACGCGATTATAGCCCACGCGCAGATTCTTGATGCCAGTTTTGGACTTTTCCTCCGTTTCAATCCGGCTGAGCGTGCCTTTGCCGCCGGAAACGATGTCCCGCAGCCGGTCGAGCTCCTCACTGACGCCCGCGCGGATCATACCGCCCTCGCGCACGGTGATGGGCGGCTCATCCACCAGCGTGGAGAGCACCGCCTCACTGACGTCCGTCAGCTCATCCATCTGCGCATAAAGCTGTGTCAGGAGCGTTGCCTGACAGGGTGCCAGCAGCTCCCGCAGGCGCGGGATGGGGCTGCACCCAAGCGCAAGGCCCAGCAAATCGCGGGCATTGGCCGTGCCGGTCACAATGCGCGCCATCACGCGCTCCAGATCTGAAACCTCATGCAGTGTCCGGCGCAGCTCCTGGCGGCAGATCGTCTGATTCACCAGCTCCTCGACCGCATTCAGGCGCCGGGCGATGTGATTGGGGTTGAGCAGGGGCTTCTCCAGCCATGTGCGCAGCAGACGGCTGCCCAGCGAGGTCACCGTCTGATCCATTGCCCAAAGCAGGCTGCCGCGCTTCTCCCCCGCGCGCATGGTCTGCGTCAGCTCCAGATTCCGCCGGGCCGTCAGATCCAGCTCCATATAGCGCCCGGAAACATAAAACTCCATCCTGCGCACATGCGCCAGATTGGTCTTTTGCAGCTCACGCAGCCGCAGCAGCAGCGCGCCCGCACTCTGCCAGACAACCGGCAGCGCCGCAACCCCCAGACTTTCCAGTGTCCCGTCAAACTGCTTCATAACCAGGCGCGCCGTCGTATCCGCGTCAAAAAGCGTTGCCTCACCAATCTCGGCGCAGCAGCCAAGACGCTCCTGCAACATCGTCTGAATTTCCGGCTGTGCGGCAGCCTCGCCGCCGCGCAGCACCTCCGCCGGCGCAAAGCTGCCCAGCTCGGACAGCACGCGCTCCAGCGCCGCCTCACCCTGCGCCACTGTCGCATAAAATGCGCCTGTGGAAATATCGCAGAAGCTCAGGCCAAATTTTCCCCCTTCGCCATATACACAGGCGAAGTAATTGTTCCGGCTCTCGTCAAGCATGGAGCTTTCCATCACCGTACCGGGGGTCACAATCCGCACAATATCGCGCTTAACCAGGCCCTTTGCCAGCGCCGGATCCTCAAGCTGCTCACAAATGGCCACCTTATAGCCCCGGCTGACCAGGCGCGCAATATAGCTCTCTGCCGAATGGTAGGGCACGCCGCACATGGGCGTCTGCTCATCGGCCTCCTTATTCCGGTCGCGGGTAGTCAGCGTCAGATCCAGCTCCTTGGCCGCCAGCCGGGCATCCTCATGGAACATCTCATAGAAATCGCCCAGCCGGAAAAACAGCAGGCAGTCGGGATGCTGCTCCTTGATTTCAAAATATTGCCGCATCATGGGGGTGATTTCAGCCATGGCGCTTCTCCGTTTCTGTTCTGTCTCGTTGCTTATTCTTCTGCTTCGCGGGCAAGCTCGCCCACTAGGCTCCAGGTCGTGCAGTCCGTAATGGTCAGGTTCAGAAAGCGCCCGATCAGCGCATCGTCACCGGCAAAGCGCACCAGTCGCCCGCCATCCGTGCGAGCCGTCAGCAGAGCGCCGTCGCGCCCATCCACAAGCACCGGCACCGTTTTGCCAATATAGGCGCGATGCCGCTCCTCGGAAATCCGGTTTTGCAGCGCAAGCAGCCGGTCAAAGCGGCGATTTTTATCCGCCTTCGTGAAGGGATCCGGCATGGACGCAGCCGGTGTGCCACTGCGGGGTGAAAAAATAAAGGTAAAGAGGGCATCATAGCCGACCGTCTCGACCAGACGCAGTGTGTCCTCAAACTCCTCCTCTGTCTCTCCGGGGAAGCCGACAATCACGTCGCTGGTAAGCACCAGCTCCGGCATCAGGCTGCGGCCATAGCGCACCAGCTCAAGATACTGCGCGCTGGTGTAGCGGCGGTTCATCTCCCGCAGAACCCGGTCGTTGCCGGACTGGAAGGGCAGATGGAACTGCTTGCAGATTTTCGGATAGCGCGCAATGGTATCAAAAAGCTTGCGGCTGGCATCCTTCGGATGCGAGGTCATGAAGCGCAGACGGAATTCGCCCGGCAGCTCGGCCACCTGCGCCAGCAGATCGGAAAAATCGATCCCCAGCCCCAGATCACGGCCATAGGAGTTGACATTCTGCCCCAGCAGCGTGATCTCGCGGTAGCCCTGCGCAATCAGCGCGCGGCATTCCTCCAGCACCGCCTCCGGGCGGCGGCTGCGCTCCCGTCCCCGGACATAGGGGACGATGCAATAGGAGCAGAAGTTATTGCAGCCATACATCACGGAAACCCACGCCTTCAGTCGGTTGGTGCGCGAAACAGGAATTCCCTCCGCAATGGAGCCCGGCTCATCCGCCACAGCAAAGACACGCTTGCCGGTTTGCAGCACCCGCAGCAGCAGACTCGGGAATTCCCACAGATGATGGGTGGAAAACACACCGTCCACATGCGGGTAGGACTGCCGGATTCGCTCAGAAACCGCAGGCTGACCCATCATGCAGCCGCAGAGAAAGATCCGCTGGCCGGGATGACGGCGCTTGGTTTGCACCAGCGCACCCACATTGCCGAAAACCCGCTGCTCCGCGTGCTCGCGGATTGCGCAGGTATTCAGCACAACCACATCGGCCCCCTCCTCGGTGTCGGTCAGGCCATAGCCGGCCGCCTCCAGCATCCCGCGTATGCGCTCGGAATCCGCCTCATTCTGCTGGCAGCCATAGGTATCCACAAAAGCAACGGGCGTGATGCCGCGCGCCGCCCAGTATTCACGAATCTCGCAGCAGGCCTCCTGCTGACGGCAAAGCTGCTCCGGCGAGATGACTGTTGTTTTTGTTTCCATGGAATAGCTCCTCTGAATTGCATTGTTTATCAATGTATTTTATCATTTTTTTCTTCTCAATGCAAGCATTCTGCCAAAGGTCACAGAAAATTTATATGTAGCCTTGTCAATGCTGTGTTACACATCGGGGAAAGCAAAAAGAAGCTGTGCGTCTATAATGCACGCGGGGCGGCTTCGGCCGGCCGAATTTCTGTCTCTCCGGCGGTTCCTTGTGGCGCCCAAAAAAGACAGCAAAATATAGTGCAGCATGCTTGCATTTCACCACAACATGTGGTATGATGCAACGGAAGCGTGAGGCGCAGGTGCTTCCTGCGCTGTTTGTATAAAAAGGAGAGACAGTTTTGAAGATTATTAAGCGAAATGGTGCGGAGGTCGTCTTTGACATTCTGAAAATCGAAAACGCCATCCGCAAGGCAAACGAGGCGGTGGAGGAAGCCGCCCGCATGACAGAGCTGCAAATCAAGCGCATCGCCCAGAGCGTGGAGATTCGCTGTCAGGAAATGAACCGCAGTCTGTCCGTGGAGGAGATTCAGGATCTCGTCGAGGATCAGATTATGGCGCATGGCGCCTTCGAGGTTGCCAAGAAGTATATCACCTACCGTTACACACGGACTCTGGTGCGCCAGTCCAACACAACGGACGACAAGATCCTCTCGCTGATTGAGTGCAACAACGAGGAGGTCAAGCAGGAAAACGCCAATAAGAATCCGACCATCAATGCCGTGCAGCGCGACTATATGGCCGGTGAGGTTTCCAAAGACATCACGCGCCGCATTCTCCTGCCGCAGGATATTGTCGAGGCACATGAGGCGGGTATCATCCATTTTCACGACGCGGACTACTATGCGCAGCATATGCACAACTGCGACCTGGTGAATCTGGAGGATATGCTCCAGAACGGCACCGTGATTTCCGGCACACTGATCGAGAAGCCGCACTCCTTCTCCACCGCCTGCAATATCGCCACGCAGATCATCGCGCAGATCGCCTCCAACCAGTATGGCGGGCAGTCCATCTCGCTGACGCACCTGGCACCCTTTGTGGATGTCAGCCGGCGCAAAATCCGCGAGTCGGTGCGCCGCGAGGTTTCCGAGCTTGGCGTCGCAGCCACCGACGCGCAGATTTCCAAAATCGTCGAGGAGCGCCTGCTGGAGGAGATCAAGCGCGGCGTGCAGACCATCCAGTATCAGGTCGTAACGCTGATGACCACCAACGGGCAGGCTCCCTTCATCACCGTCTTCATGTATCTGGGTGAGGCGCGCAGCGAACAGGAGAAGGCAGACCTGGCCATCATCATCGAGGAAACCCTCCGTCAGCGCTATCAGGGTGTAAAGAACGAGAAGGGCGTCTGGATTACCCCGGCCTTCCCCAAGCTCATTTATGTGCTGGAGGAGGACAACATCCACGAAAGCTCCAAATACTACTATCTGACCCGTCTGGCTGCCGAATGCACCGCCCGCCGCATGGTTCCCGACTATATTTCGGAGAAGAAAATGCTGGAACTGAAGGTAGACCGGAACGGCCAGGGGCATTGCTACACCTGCATGGGCTGCCGCAGCTTCCTGACCCCCTATGTGGATCCCGAAACCAACCAGCCCAAGTATTATGGCCGCTTCAATCAGGGCGTGGTCACCATCAACCTGGTAGATGTCGCGCTTTCCTCCGCCCGGGATATGGATCGCTTCTGGCGCATTATGGATGAGCGGCTCGAGCTCTGCTACCGCGCGCTCATGTGCCGTCACAACCGTCTGAAGGGTACGCTCTCCGACGCAGCGCCGATTCTCTGGCAGTATGGCGCGCTGGCCCGTCTGCCCAAGGGAGAGCCGATTGACAAGCTGCTCTATGGCGGCTACTCCACCATCTCGCTGGGCTACGCCGGCCTGTATGAATGTGTTCGCTATATGACCGGCAAATCGCACACTGACCCGACCGCAACCCCCTTCGCGCTGGACGTCATGCGCTATCTCAACGCAGCCTGCGCCAAGTGGAAGGCCGAGAACAACATGGATTTCAGTCTCTACGGCACCCCTCTGGAATCCACCACCTATAAATTCGCCAAATGCCTGCAAAAGCGCTTTGGTATCATTCCCGGCGTCACAGACCGCAGCTACATTACAAACTCCTACCACATCCATGTAACCGAGGAAATCAACGCCTTTGACAAGCTGGCCTTTGAAGCGCAGTTCCAGGCGCTTTCTCCCGGCGGCGCCATCAGCTATGTCGAGGTGCCGGATATGCAGAACAACATTGACGCCGTGCTGGAGCTGATGAAATTCATCTATGACCACATCATGTACGCTGAGCTCAACACTAAGTCGGATTATTGCCAGGTTTGCGGCTATGACGGAGAGATTTCCGCCATTGAGGATGCGGACGGCAAGCTTGTCTGGACCTGCCCTAACTGCGGCAACACAGACCCGAGCAAAATGAATGTCGCCCGCCGCACCTGTGGCTACATTGGCACGCAGTACTGGAATCAGGGCCGGACGCAGGAAATCAAGGAGCGCGTGCTGCATCTGTAAGCCGGGCAGCCGATTATTGCTTGCATTATCCTCCCGCTCATGTTATAATATAATCCACGAACCCCAATCACCCAGCTACGAAAGGAGCTATTCTCTATGACAGATTCGTTCACGCCTGAAAACGGTCAGCCGGAGCAGCCGCAGTACAACGCCCCGCAGTATCAGCCCCAGCAATATAACGCGCAGTATGACGCGCCGCAGACTTTACAGCCGCAATATCAGCAGCCCCAATACCAGTATGAGCAGCCGCAGTACCAATATGAGCAGCCGCAGTATGGGCAGCCGCAGTATCAGCAGGCGCAGCCCATTTGTGAGGCGCCCAGCCCTGTGCAGGTTCTTGTCTTTGGCATCATCAGCCTTGCCACCGCAGTCTCCTTCTATCTGAGCATTGTCGGCTTCATCTTCGGCATTCTCGGTAAGCGCAAGGCGGAGGATTATATGCGCTCCGGCGCTGCGCCCTCCACGCAGGTCACGGTTGGCGGTCGCCTTGCAAAGGCCGGCTTTATTGTTGGCCTCATCATGAGCATTCTCTTTACATTTTTCGTCATTGTACTTCTTTTCGCTTAATTGTCCCTTCTAACGTCGTGGGACACTACCTGAAACAGCCACCCCGCAGGGCTTTGCCCTTGTGCGGTGGCTGTTTCGTTTATGCAAAAAGCCGGCCGTCGCACCGCTCTTTTTCTTCTTGGGGAAACTTTGACCGAAGCGCATTGTGTATTCTCCCCTGCTGTTCATGCGCGCCACAGCGCGGCAGAATTGTCGCCTGCGAAGCGACCAAAGGCGCAGTGTTTTCCTGTATTCTATGACTGTAAGCAACACAAACAGTTATTTGATGGAGGAAACAGGCATGAGAAAAAATCTGACCGAGATCGTATTCATCCTCGACCGCAGCGGCTCCATGCGCAGCCTGGAGGCAGACACCATTGGTGGCTTCAACGCCATGATCGAAAAGCAGCAGCGCGCCGAGGGCGAGGCGCTGGTTTCCACGGTGCTTTTTGACAACCGCAGCGAGGTCATTCATGACCGGGTCAACATCCGCCACATCCGCCCCCTGGACGACAGAGACTACACCGTCAGAGGGTGCACCGCCCTGCTGGACGCAATCGGCGGGGCCATTCACCATATTGTAACGGTACACCGATACGCCAGAGTGGAAGATGTGCCGGAGCGCACGATCTTCGTCATCACAACAGACGGAATGGAAAACGCAAGCCAGCGCTACAGCGCAGAACAGGTCCGCAGCATGATTGCGCAGAAGAAGGCGGAAAGCGGCTGGGAATTTCTGTTCCTCGGCGCCAATATCGACGCGGTTGAGGCGGCCCGGCACTTTGGCATCGCCGCAGATCGCGCGGTCAACTACCACGCCGACCAGCGGGGCACACGGCTGAATTATGAGGTTCTGAGCGACGCCATCCGCACTGTTCGCGCCAACGCCCCGCTGGAGGCCGACTGGAAGGCGCGCATCGACGAGGACTATCAGCAGCGCAGCCGATAAGCCCAGCCTGCCCGAAGCATTTCCCCGGCAAAAGCAGCCCCTGTCCGCCGGACAGGGGCTGCTTTGTGTAAGCGCGCGGGGAGAGAGCAGACCAGTTTCTTTTCTTCTGCACAACGCCAAAGAAATACCCCAACCAGAGCGCAGAGGATGCATCAGGAGCCATACCAATGGTAAAAACAAATCTCACCATTCGCCAACGGAAGCCACGGCGATGCTGCTGATAAGGTACAATAAATTGCGCAAATTGAAAATGGCAAAAAAGTAGACACGGCT
>CAYXIN010000022.1:0-26772 GCA_964465395.1 uncultured Oscillospiraceae bacterium
CAGTATGCCGAGGGCTATCTTGCTGTCCGCTATCGTCGGCGGACGGCGCAGGGCTGGTATGGTGGCCCATTTTGTTATATTGAATATGGCCTGGGAAAAAAGTGGCGCTGGCTTGCCAAAAGCTTTGCGGCAATCGGCGCGGCGGTTGGACTGCTGGGTGTCGGCACCATGACACAGAGCAACAGCATCAGCACGGCCGTCGAGCGATTTTTCGATCCGGCCTGCACGCATGTGGCCTTCACACTGGGCGGACAGCGGATAACGCTGGCGGCGCTGCTCTGCGCAGGACTTGTCACAATTCTTTCAGCGCTGGTGCTGCTGGGTGGAATGCAGCGCATTTTCAAAGTATGTGAGGCACTGGTTCCTGTTATGTCCGCCATCTATCTCATTTTTTCTACAATCATTCTCCTTCGCCATGCAGCGCAGCTTCCCGCGGCCCTGTCGCTGATTCTGCGCAGCGCCTTCTCGCCGCGCGCAGCTTTTGGCGCGGCAGCAGGAATTTCGCTGCGCACAGTGCTGCGCATGGGAATAGGGCGGGGCGTTTTTACCAACGAAGCCGGACTTGGAACCACATCCATTGCGGCGGCAACGGTTCATCAAGCAACGCCCGTGGAGCAGGGGCTTGTCAGCATGACCACTACCTTCATTGATACCATCGTCATCTGCACCGTAACCGGGCTATGCCTCGTTGTCACCGATGCCTGGAGCGCACCCTTTGAGGGGGTCGGCATCACGGATCTGGCCTGGCGCAGCGCGCTGCCGTGGCCGGGGATGCTGTCCTCGTTTTTCCTGATGCTTTGTCTGATCTTTTTCGCCTTTGCGACCATTATTGGCTGGCAGTTTTATGCAGAGCGCTGCCTGATCTACTGCACCGGAGAGCGTCCCCGCATTTTGCGGCTTTACCGGCTTCTGTACCTTGTGGCCGTTGCGATCGGTGCGCTGATGCCTGTCCGCGCGGTCTGGGAGCTTGCAGATATTTTCAACGCGCTGATGGCGCTGCCCAATCTGGCCGCGCTGCTGCTCCTGCAAAATCGCGTCGTTGCAGGCACGCGGCTGGAGGAGGGGAGGACTTGTTGAAATAATTGTAGGGTTATGTAAATTAGTGGTTGCTTTTTGCCGAATTCTCTGGTATCTTGGGAGAAGTAGAAAAGAGGGTGATATGATGGAATTCTCAAGTCTGACATTTTTATATCTGTTTCTGCCATTGACACTGGTGGTCTACTTCCTCATGCCGGATATCCGCAAAAAGAACATCGTTCTGATTGTGGCAAGCCTGCTCTTTTTCTCCATGGCGCAGCCGCTCTCGCTGGTTTTTCTCCTCGCCTCGGCTGCGCTGAATTTCTGGCTGGGACAGCGTGTGCAGCCCGGCAACCGGCGTTCTGTGCTTCTGCCGGTCTGTATCAACATTGCGCTGCTGGCGCTTTACAAATACCTTGACTTTCTCCTTGGCAGCTTCGGTGTTTCCATTCCGGAGGGTGGGCTTCTCCTCTCGGCGCAGAATGGCATCACGTCCTGGATCAACCAGCTCTTTGGCAGCAAATTTGCTATGGCCAGCACGGTTGTTCCGATTGGATTGTCCTTTTATACCTTCCAGGTGATTGCCTATCAGGTGGATATCTACCGCCAGAAGCATCAGGCGCAGAGGCTCTTCTCCCTGTTTCTTCTCTATGTCTCCATGTTTCCCAAGCTGTTGCAGGGGCCGATTGTGCGCTATGAGCAGATTGAGTCGCAGCTCACAGACCGCCGCGCAAAGCCCAAGGCTGCTTTCAACGGCGCCTGGCGCTTTGTGCTCGGCCTTGCCAAAAAGGTGCTGATTGCGGATTATGCAGGAAAGGTCTGCGTTGCGCTGAAGGCGGACAGCTCCGGCGCGGCGGTCTGGCTGACTGCGCTGATGTTCATGTTCCAGGTATACTTCGATTTTTCCGGCTATTCGGATATGGCAATCGGCCTTGGAAAAATCTTCGGCTTCCGCTACTGCGAGAACTTTGATCTGCCGTATACCTCTACCTCCATTACGGAGTTCTGGAGACGCTGGCACATGTCGCTTGGCAGCTTTTTCCGGGACTATGTTTACATTCCGCTGGGCGGTAATCGCAAAGGAAAGCCGCGGCAAATTCTGAATTTGCTGGTGGTTTGGGCACTGACCGGCCTCTGGCACGGCGCAAGCTGGAATTTTGTACTTTGGGGACTCTATTTCTTCGTGCTGCTCACAATTGAGAAGCAGCTTATGCCCAAGCTGGAGCGCTTGCCCCGCATTCTGCGGAACCTGCTGACCATGCTCTGTGTGCTCATTGGCTGGGTATTTTTCTACTACACCTCTGCTCCGGCGCTCTGGAAGGCGCTTGGCGCACTGTTCTTCCCGGCAAAATTCTGGAGTCCGACGGTTGGCGTACAATTGCGCAACAGCCTGTTGCTGATTCTGCTTGCTGTTCTTGGCTCCTCGCCGCTGCCCAGAACGCTTGGCAATATCTGGCGCAACGCGCTTTTGCCCATGGGTCGGCGTGAGCGGAGTGGGGCGATTCGCGTCAAGCCGATGATCTATGCGCTTGGCAGCTTTGCAATCATGGTGCTGCTGCTCTGGCTCTGTACGGTTTCCATGGTTGGCACAACCAGCGCACCGTCGATTTACGCCAGCTTCTAGGAAGTGTCATATGAAACAGACCTGTATTGTGCTTGCGTGTGTGCTCCTTCTCCTGTGCGGCCTGGGCGCATTTCTGCTGCTTTCGGAACATGCAGCCTCCGCGCAGGATGAAACGCAGCTCTGCGCCACGCCCTCCGCTACGCCGGAGACAGCTTCTACACCCCCCTCCAGCCACACCGCTCCGCCGACCGCCGAAACCACGGAGGCCACTGAGACGAGTGAGGAAACAGAGCTCGCTTCCACTGAGCCGGAAGTCACCCTGCCGGAGATCCCGGAGCCGGAGGCGGAGGCAATTGATCTTGGTGCGGCCATTCTGGTTGACAACCGCGCGATGGATGTTCCCTATGCGGATTATGCGGTGATTGCAGACTATGCCGCTGCCGTAACCGCCATTGCAGATGCGCTTGGGCCGGAGATTCGCACCTTTTCGCTGCTGGTTCCCAATGCAGCGGCCTTCTATGCCCCCTCTGCCAGCCGCACCGGAAACCATGACCAGAAGGAAATGATGGACTACTGCTACAGCCAGATGGGTCAGTCGGTTACGACGGTTGAGAGCTACCTGCCTCTGGCTGCGCATATCGAGGAATACATTTACTTCCGGACGGATCACCACTGGACGCAGCTTGGTGCTTATTATGCCTATGAAGCCTTCTGCGCTGCCGCCGGACTGGAGGCGCAGCCGCTGTCGCGCTTTGAGTCCGGCTCCTATGAGGGCTTTGTCGGCTCCATGTATACCTATCTTTATGGGCAGCCGCAGGCGCAGATTCTCCGGCAGGAGCCGGATACGCTTTATTTCTACCGTCCTTACGTCGAAGCCAAGGCGCGTTATTACAGCGATGCCTCACTCTCCGACGAGGGTATCATTGGTGTAATCAGCTATATTGAGCCCAGCGTAAGCAACAAGTATCTGACCTACTGCGGCGGCGATCACCCTATTGTCATTGTCCGCACCGATGTGGAGGGGCCTGTCTGCCTGCTTCTGAAGGAGTCCTATGGCAACGCCATGATTCCGTGGCTGACCAGTCATTACAGCAAGATCGTGGTCGTCGATCCGCGCGAGTTCAATCACGACGGAAAGCCCACGCTCTCGCTTGTTGCCTTTGCGCAGGAGCAGGGCGTGGATGACTGCCTGATTCTGAATTACCCCATGATGATCAATACATCTGCTTATGTAACGTGGCTGGAACGACTGCTTGCGGCATAAGCCCGGCCTTTCCCTGCGTCTTGCGGAGGAGGTCTCATGCGAAAGGAAACCGTCAGGGTTTCCTTTCGCTTTTTAGACCGGAATTGCCTGCTTACAATCCCTGTGTGCGGCGGCGGAAAAGCAGACTGATGCACCACAGACCGGCCAGACCGACCAGCGCATAGATGATGCGGCTGACCACGCCGCCCTGCCCGCCAAAAAGCCAGGCAACAAAATCAAACTGAAAAATGCCGACCAGCCCCCAGTTCAGCGAGCCAATGATGCTCAGAATCAGCGCAATTGTGTCCATAATTCTTCCTCCGATCATATTACTGTAGATAGTATGGACGGCTGCTTTCGGCAGTATACGCAAAAATCAAGCAGATTTTTGTCAAAAATCACGGGCGGAAAACACTATACAAAAGATAGAAAATACGTTATAATGTATCTACCACACAGAAAACTGAAAGGCGGTTGCTTATGAACGCATTTTTACCTGCTGACATTCTCTTCCCCCAGGTGGATTCCATGGAAAAGTGGGCCGTCATTGCCTGCGACCAGTTCACCTCCGATCCCGCATACTGGGAGCGCGTGCGCCAGAATGCGGCCGGTGCCCCCTCCACCATCAACCTGATTCTGCCCGAGGCAGAGCTTGGCACGGAGAAGGAAGCGGAACACACGGCTCTGATTAACGCAACAATGGCGCAGTACCTGAAGGACAATGTTTTCAAGACACTGCCCAATGCATTTGTATATGTTGAGCGCACACTTGACAATGGCACGGTTCGCAAGGGCCTTGTCGGTATGGTCGATCTGGATGCCTATGACTACTCTGTCGGCTCCACCTCCGCAATTCGCGCAACGGAGCGCACAGTTGTCGAGCGCATTCCGCCCCGTATGCGGGTGCGTCGCGATGCGCCGGTTGAGCTCCCCCATATTCTGATGCTCTGCGATGACCACGACAAGGTTCTGATTGAGCCAATTGCCGCAACGAAGGATACGCTTCCCGCGCTGTATGATTTCGAGCTCATGGAAGGTGGCCATCGTATTGCCGGTTGGCTGGTGCAGGGACAGGCCGCGGAGGACTTCAACGCCAGACTGACCCACTACACCGAGCACGTCGGGGAGAAGTACACCGGGCTCAAGGGCGTTCCGATGGTTTTTGCTGTTGGCGACGGCAATCACTCCCTCGCGACGGCAAAATCCTGCTACGAGGAGCTGAAGGCGCAGCATCCCGGCGAGGACCTGAGCATGCATCCTGCCCGCTTCGCGCTGGTTGAGCTGGAAAACATTCACGATGAGGCGCAGGTGTTTGAGCCTATTCACCGCGTGATTACGCACTGCGACCCGAAGGCGCTGCTTGCCGCGCTCAAGGCTGAAGCCTGCGCTGATGAGGGCTTTGCTGTGCAGTGGTATATTGGCCAGGAGAGTGGTACAATCTGCCTGGATCCGGCCAGAAGCCAGTTGGCTGTTGGCGTGTTGCAGGGCTTCCTGGACGCTTACCTGAAGGAGCATCCGGGCGAGATCGACTACATTCATGACGATGACGCGCTGATTGATCTGGCCAGACAGGACGAGGCGATCGGCTTCCTCCTTCCCGCGATGGAAAAGAGCCAGCTTTTCCGCGGCGTAATCGCTGACGGCATCCTGCCCCGCAAGACCTTCTCCATGGGTCACAGCCGCGAGAAGCGCTACTACCTCGAGGGAAGAAAAATCAAATGATAACGCTGACCGAGGGCGCATTTGCCAAGCTGAATCTGACGCTGGATGTGCTGAATCGGCGCGAGGATGGCTATCATGAGCTGCGCAGCATCATGCAGGCGATTACCATTCGCGATGACATTGAGCTGCTGCTCGACACCGGCAAGCCCTGGTGCCTGCAATGCGACCGCGAGGTCATTCCCACCGATGAGCGCAATCTGGCGTGGCGGGCTGCGCGCGTGTTTTTCGACGAGCTGGGCGATGAGCCGGACGGCCTGGAGATTCGCATTACAAAACGCATCCCTTCGCAGGCCGGTCTTGGCGGCGGAAGTGCGGACGCGGCAGCCGTGCTGCGGGCGCTGAACCGTTCGCGGGGCTACCCCCTGTCGGTGCTTGCGCTTTCAGAGCTCGGTGCACGCGTCGGCTCGGACGTGCCATTCTGCGTGCTTTGTGGCACTGCGCTTGCTGAGGGACGCGGTGAGCGTCTGACTGCGCTGACTGAGATGCCTGAGATGCTCTTTGTCATTTGCAAGCCGCCGCTCTCGCTTTCTACGCCGGATCTGTACACCAGGCTCGACGCGATTACAATCGGCCAGCGACCGGACACAACCGCAATGCGCGCCGCATTGCAGCGCAACGATCTGGTTGAGGTCGGTAAAAATCTGTGCAACGTCTTTGAGCAGGTCGTGCTCCCGGAGCATCCGGAGTTGAACTATATCAAGTCTGTCATGATGACCTATGGTGCTTATGGCACACAGATGACTGGCAGTGGCTCAGCCGTTTTCGGACTGTTCGATTCCTTCGAGTATGCGGCAGTTGCCTGTACCATGCTGAAAGAGAACTATCCGGACGTTTTTATTGCAAAGTCTGTATAAATGAGGAAAACACCGTCCATAATGCAGCTAAATGCTACATATGGACGGTGTTTTTTATGATTAAACGATGGATTCTCTTTCTGTGCTGCGTGGCCTGGGTCATGCTGCTGTTTTGCGCCGCCCTCTCTGTGCAGCAACAGCGAGGACTGGCAGAAAAAACCATTCGGCTGCATGTTGTGGCCAATTCCGATTCTAACGAAGATCAGGCGCAGAAGCTTCGTGTCCGCGATGCTGTTTTGCTGCGCGTTGAAGCGCTGACCGCAACATGCAGCACGGCAGAGGAGGCGTTTCGCGCGCTGGAGCAGGCCTTACCCGCCTTGCAGACCGCAGCCTGCAACACACTCCGGGCAGAGGGCTGCAACGCGGCTGTGCAGGTGACACTGACGCAGGAAAGCTTTGCCACGCGGCGTTACGATACCTTTACGCTGCCGGCGGGCGTGTATCCCACGCTGCGGGTTTCTATTGGCCATGCGAAAGGCCGGAACTGGTGGTGCGTTGTGTTTCCCTCTCTCTGTACGGCGGCAACCAGCGAGGCTATGGCGCAGTCTGCGCAGGTTGCAGGCTATGAGGAGGATGAGCTCGAGCTGATTACCGGCGGTGAGACGCGCTATATCTTTCGATTTAAGACGCTGGAATGGCTTCGTGCGCTTGGGGCGCTTTTGCACTAAGTGCTGCGAAAGCTGTTTGGGATCGTTCGCTGTCCTGCCTCTGCGGAGGCAGGGATTTTTATATTCCTGAAATCTTATCCTGTTTTTTGGACACGAAATGTGCTATGATAGCTGCGAGGTGAAGAAAATGCTCAGACTATGGCTTGATACGGAACGAAAGGAAAACAGCACGCGCATTCTCCGCGAAATCTGCGACCGCGCTGCTGCCGGAGAGAAGCAGCTCTTTCTGCTTGTGCCGGAGCAGTTCTCCCATATGGCTGAGCGCGCACTCTGCTCCGCAGGTGGCGATTCGATCAGCCGCCATGCGGAGGTGCTCAGCTTTTCGCGCCTGGCAAATCGCGTGTTTTCTACCGAGGGCGGCGCAGCCGATGCGCAGCTCGATGCGGGAGGAAAGCTTCTGATGATGTCCATGGCAGTCGAGCAGGTACACTCGCGTTTGAAAATTTACGGCGCCTGTGTCGATAAGCCGGAATTCCTGCTCCAGCTTTTGGATACCATGGATGAATTTCACAGCTATTGCGTTACACCGGTGGCGCTGCGCGCCGCCGCAGCCCATCTCAGCGGCGCGCTGGCGCAGAAGCTGGATGAGTTTTCCCTCCTGATGGAGAGCTATCAGAGTGTTTGCCTGCGCAGTGGGGCAACGGCTGACACCTGCCTCAACCGTCTGGTGGCTGCATTGGAGGAAAGCAGCTTCGCTGAGGGGAAGCGCTTTTATTTTGACGGCTTTACTGATTTTAATGGTGTGCAGCTTGAGATTATTGCCCAACTGCTGCATAGTGGGGCGGAAATCACCGTTGCCCTGACTGCGGACGGTCTGCATGGTGTCATGCAGCAATTCGAAGCTGCACGGGAAACTGCCGTAGCACTGCTGCGGCTCTGGCCGGAGCAGACGGTGGAGTGCTTCCGCGCGGAATCGGCGCTTTCTCTGCGCGCACAGCTTTTTTCCGGCTGCGTCCATCCCATCCCCACACAGGATGTGGCGGTGCAATGGTTGACAGTCAGCGACACCGAGGAACAATGCCGTCTTGTTGCCGGCGAAATCCTGCGCCTGGTGCATTCGGGAGCGCGGTGGCGTGATGTTGCTATTTCATGCTGCGAGGAGCGCCTGCGTCCCATTCTGTGCGCCGTTCTCGCGCAGGCGGAAATCCCGTTTTACGATACGGGTACCCGGGCGCTGCTCCGGGAGCCTGTGGTACATATGCTTCTGCGGGCGCTGGATGCCGCAACCGGCGGCCTGCAAACCGACGACGTTCTGGCTTACTTAAAATCCGGCTTTGCGCCGCTGACACAGACACAATGCGATCTGCTTGAGAATTATGCAGCGCTCTGGCACATTAACGGGCTGCGCTGGGAGCAGACCTGGACAATGAATCCCTACGGTCTGCATCAGCAACGGGATGCACAGGCGGAGCTGCTGCTGCAAGAGCTGAATACTGCCCGTCAGGAGGCTCTTGCGCCGCTGAGCGCGCTTCGCCGGGGGCTCAGCAGCGCAACAGACATTGGCGAAATGCTTCTTTGTCTGGATCGCTTTATGGAAGCGATTTCGCTGAATGAGCGCCTGAATGCACTGGCTCTTTCCTGCTTTGAGGCCGATGATTTGCAGCGGATGCAGGAATATACGCAGATTTACGGCATTCTCTGCAACGTGATGGAACAGATGTACCGTATTGCCGGCGCTGCGGTACGCAGCGCCGAGGAATTTGCTGCGCTGTTCCGCACAACCCTGAGCCAATATCAGGTGGGAACCATTCCGGCCCGTCTGGATGCTGTCACAGTTGGGGACATGCGCGCTCTGCGCCATAGTGATGTGGAGGTGCTGTTTCTCCTGGGCGCCAATGAGGGGGCCTTCCCGCTGAGTGTGGAGAAAAATACCCTTCTGACTGATCGGGAGCGCAGCAGGCTGATGGCTCTTGGCATCGGTGTTGCACCTACCGCTGTTGGTCGTCTTGACCGCGAGCTGGCGGTGCTGGATGCTGTTCTGGCAGCCCCGCGCGCGCGGCTTTACCTGGCCGCGCAGCCCGGCCGGGAGGCATATCTGTTCCGCCGCATTACGCAGCTTGTTCCCAACGGCGTGTGGAATGCAGATATCACGCAGTGGCTTTGCCGCTCACCTCGTGCCTGGCAGGGCTATCTGGCCGCTCTGCCGGGGACTCTGCCCGCCGCGCCGGAGATGCCTCCGGAGGTTCTGCGTCTGCGCGCTGCCCGGCAGTATAGCCGCGGCGCACTGGAGCCACAGGTCGTGCAGCAGCTCTATGGCACGCGCCTCCAGCTTTCGTCCACAAAAATCGACCGCCTTGCATCCTGCAGGCTTGGCTACTTTCTGGAATACGGTCTGCGAGCCAGACCCCTCGAGGCGGCTGAGCTGGATGCCTCTCTTTTTGGCAGCTTTGTGCATTATGTTCTGGAGCACACTGCGCGCCGCGTGATGCGGGAGGGTGGCTTTGCCCACGTGCCGCGCGAGGCCGTGCGGCAGTACGCGCAGGAGTATATTGACCGCTATGTGGAGGAGTCCCTGCCTGAGCTCATGGAGGATCCACGCTCTGCCTATCTGCTGCGCAGAACCTTCTCCGATGTGCTTCAGGTGGTGGATGCGCTGCATGAGGAGCTTTCGGTCAGCGCGTTTCAGCCCAGATGGTTTGAACTGCATTTTGCTGCGAACGGAGAGCTGCCTCCGATCCGGATTCCGTCCCGCTGCGGCAGCGCAGAGCTCACCGGCTATGTTGACCGCGTCGATCTCTGGCGTTATCACAACCTGACCTATGTGCGCGTGATTGATTATAAAACGGGAAAAAAAGAATTTGACTACACCCTGCTGCGCCATGGAATCGGTATGCAAATGCTGCTCTACCTGTTCACGCTTGCGCAGAGTGGAGAGGCGCTGGGGGAGGGGAAGCTTCAGCCTGCCGGTGTGCTCTATTTCCCGGCGCGCGTGGAGCGGGTCAATATGGTCAACCGGCTGAATGCAGCCGAGATGGAGAAAAAGCGCAAGAGTGCAAAACGCCGACGCGGTCTGCTGCTGAATGATACGCTGGTGCTGCATGCCATGGAGCCCTGTCAGGATAAGCCGGTCTACCTGCCCTACGATCTGGATCGCGCGGGTGAGCGCCGGGGCGATCTGGCAGACCTTTCACAGCTTCGCCTGTTGCGGCAGCATGTTTTCCGCACTGTTGCAGATTTGAGTGATCGTGTTTTTGAGGGAAGCATTGCGCCCAATCCATATTACAAGGACGAGCGCCAGAATGCCTGCGTCTGGTGCGACTATCGTGAAATTTGCAGTGCGCAGGGACAGTGGCGCAGATTGGAGCGCATTGCTGGACCCGCAGAATTCTGGAAGTGTCTGGAGGAGGCGGAAAATGGCTGAATTGCACCTGACAACCGAACAGCAGGCCGCGGTGGAGGATCGTGGCGGCATGCTTCTGGTTTCGGCTGCGGCAGGCTCCGGCAAGACGAAGGTTCTTGTGGAGCGTGTTTTGCAGCGCGTTGCAACCGAGGCTTGCAATGTGGACGACTTTCTGATGATTACCTTTACGCAGGCTGCCGCAACGGAGCTGCGCGGCAAGCTGATGACTGCCCTAAGTGAGCGGCTGTCCGCTGCGCCGGATAACCGCCATTTGCAGCGCCAGATGAGCCGCATCTATCTGGCGCAGATTTCCACTATCCATTCCTTCTGCGCTGCGGTGCTGCGCACATACGCGCATCAGCTTTCGCTTCCGGCTGATTTCCGGGTCTGCGATACGCAGGAGGTTGAGCGCCTGCGTCAGCTCTGCATGGAGCAGCTTCTTCAGGAGACGTATCCGCGCGTGATGGAGGATGCTGCGCTGCGCGCTGCGCTGGACAGCTTTGGCGCTGGTCGCGATGAAACACGTCTGCGGGAGTTGATTCTTAAAATTTATGATGGCGCACAGTGCTATCCGGATCCGGCACAGCGCTTGCAGGCGTACCATCAGTCGCTTCATACTGCCGCGCTTACAGATGCCGGACAGACGATCTGGGGCGCCTACCTTATGGATGAGTTGCATACCTATCTCTCACAATGCAGAGATTCACTTGCGCCACTTCAGCGCGAAATCGCTGCCTGCCCGGAAATGGAGAAGTATCTGCTTGATCTGGCTGAGCTGCATAGCCTGCTGGAGCGTCTGGATGCAGCAAAGAGCTGGGATGCGCTGCATTCCATTCCGATTCAGACAAAGCGTTTGAGTGTCGTGAGAAATTGCACCGCACCGGAGTTGCAGGCAAGATTCAAGGCTGTCCGCAGCAGTATCCTTGAGGGTCTGCGCAGACGCATGGAGATTTTTAGCCTGCCTTCGCAGGAGGCGCTGGCCGATTTGCAGTGCAGCGCGCAAATGCTGCATGGGCTGCTTGGGCTGACGGAACGCTTTTCGGCGCTGTTTCAGGCAGAAAAGCGGCGGAGACACGTCCTGGATTACAATGATCTGGAGCATGAGATGCTGCAGCTTCTGCTTGGACATGGCAATCTCCCAACAGCCGCCGCGCGTGAGCTGTCCGGCCGCTATGCTGAAATTATGGTTGATGAATACCAGGATACCAATCAGGTACAGGATGCAATTTTTCAGGCAATCTCCGGCTCGCAGCAAAAGCTGTTTCTTGTCGGAGATGTCAAGCAGTCCATCTATCGCTTCCGGCTTGCCGATCCGTCGATTTTCCTGCATAAGTACCATTCCTTTGCGGACTACCGGGATGCAGTGACGGGACAGCCGCGCAGAATTCTGCTTTCTGATAATTTCCGCTCCCATCCGGAGATCCTGGATGCGGCAAACTGGGTCTTTTCCTCTGTCATGACTGCGCGCGTCGGTGGGCTTCGCTATGGCGCAGCCGAAGCGCTGCGCGCGAAGCGCGTCATGCCGAACATGGGCAGCCCTGCGGTTGAGCTGCATTGCGTCGATATGAACCCCGGCGACAGACGTGCGGAGGTTGAGGCTGCCTTTGTCGCCGGACGGATTGCGCAGCTTCTTTCGGGTACAGAAAAAATACCGGACGGGGAAACGCTTCGTCCCATTCGCCCGGAGGATGTGATGATTCTCCTGCGCGCACCGCGAGAGAAGGCCGGAATCTATGCGCAGGCCCTACAGCGACGCGGTATTCGCGCCTATTGTGGCGGTGAGGATTTGTTTGAGGCGGAGGAGATTTGCTTTCTTTATCATCTGCTGCAAATCCTGGATAATCCCCATCGCGACATTTCGCTTCTGGCAGTGCTGCTGTCGCCCGTTTTCGGCTACCGTGCCAACACGCTGGCTGGATATCGGGCGGCCAATCGACACAGTGATTTGTATGACATGCTTTTGCAGACCCCGCAGGAGCAGCCCTTGATTGAACGCCTCCTCCGCTTTCGCCAGTGGTCACAGGAGCTGAATCCCCGCGCGTTGCTGGAGCGGCTGGATGCAGCGCTGTCCTTCCGCGCCGTTTATGGCGCAATGGAGGATGGCGCGCAGCGCCGCGCCCGCATTGAGCGCTTTCTTTCCATCGCGGATTCCTATGAGGCCGGTGCGCATTTCGGTATCCACGGCTTTTTGCAGCAGCTTGATCTGCTGCGGGAAAAGGGGCTGGACACGGAGGAGGGCGCGGCGGCAGACGCAGTGCGCATCGCCTCAATCCATAAATCCAAGGGATTGGAATACCCGGTTGTCGTTCTGGCTGACTTGTGCAAGGGCTTTAACTATACAGACGCGCGGGACACCGTGATGGTGCACAGCGCTTTGGGCATTGGCGCCTCTGTTTATGACCCGGTTGCGCACATCAGCTATCCAACCATCGCGCGCAGCGCCATTGCCGACGCGATTCGGAAGGAAACCCTTTCCGAAGAAATGCGCGTGCTCTATGTTGCAATGACGCGGGCGCAGTACCGCATGATTCTGAGCTGCTGCACCGGCAGAATGGAGGAAAAGCTCAACACGCTGGCACAGAGCGTGACGCAGCCGCTCAGCGAAGCGGTCATTGAAAGCGCCAGCTCCATGGGCGACTGGATTCTGCTGGCGGCATTGCGCAGAACGGATGCAGCAGCGTTGCTGCCGTCTGCGACGCTGAGCTGTGAGCGGGAGATACCGGTCTTCCGCTGGCATGTTGCATATCGCGCAGCAACAGAGGTGGAGGACTGTGATGATGCCCCCGCCGCAGGGATACCGCAGGCGGAAGCGCCGATTCTGCCACTGCATACGTTTTCCTATCCGCATACCGCTGCAACACAGGCTCCCAGCAAGGTCACAGCCACCCAAATGAAGGGCCGCTCGCTGGATGAGGAGGCGGCAGAGGAAACGTTGCATCCGCAGCTCTATTTTCCGCGTCCACACTTTGCGCAGGGGCAGACGCCGCTCTCACCGGCGCAGCGCGGTACCGCGCTCCACCTTGCAATGCAGCACATTCGCTATTCCCGCTGCACAACACTCGAGGGTGTGCGCGCGGAGCTTATGCGTCTGGGGGAGAAGCGCTTTCTCTCAGACCAGCAGCTTGAGGCCGTCGATCCGCAGAAGCTTCTGCGCTTTTTCCGCTCTGCACTCGGAGCGCGGCTGCTTGCACCCTCCGCGCAGATCGTGCGCGAATTCAAATTCTCCATTCTGGATGATGCTGCCGGCTATCAGTCGGGGCTCTCAGGTGAGCAGGTGCTTTTGCAGGGCGTCACGGATTGCTGCATTCTCGAACCAGACGGCCTGACCATTCTGGACTTCAAATCAGACGCGCTCCACCCCGGCGAGGAGGCTGCGCGCGCAGCATACTACCGGGGACAGCTTGACGTCTACAGCCGTGCGCTTTCGCGCATTTTCTCGCGTCCAGTCCGGGAGCGCATTCTCTACTTCTTCGCGACCGACACCGCCATTTCGGTGTAGCGTCCTTATTCCGAAAAAACACCCCCCGCAGAGCGCGTCGATGACTGCACTCTGCGGGGGAAGCTGTTTATTCCTGATGGCAGGACTTGAGCTGCGAAACAAAGACGCCCGGATCGGCAGCCTTGAAATAGGCGCTGCCCGCAACCAGCACATTGGCACCATTGGCGCAGCAGAGTTTGGCCGTCTCGCTGTTCACACCGCCGTCCACCTCCAGCTCGCAGGCCGGATTCTGCGCGTCGATATAAGCGCGGATGCTGCGGAGCTTGGGCAGCATGTCATGGCGGAAGGACTGCCCGCCGAAGCCGGGCTCCACAGTCATGACGAGGATCATATCACAGTAGGGGAGAAAGGGAAGGACTGCCTCAGCGGGGGTATCCGGCTTGAGGGAGATGGCAGGATGGACACCATGCGCGCGGATGCGCCTGAGCGCCTCCAGCGTCTGCTCTGTCGTGTCCGCTTCAAGGTGGAGGGTGAGGATATCGCTGCCAGCCTCACAGAAGGCATCCACATAACGCAGCGGACGATCAATCATCAGATGCACGTCCAGTGGAAGCTCCGTAATGCGCCGGATCGCAGCAACAACCGGAATGCCAATGGTAATATTCGGGACAAAGCAGCCATCCATCACATCCACATGCACATAATCTGCGCCGGTGAGAGCCAGACGGCGAATATCGCGCTCCAGATTCACAAAGTCTGCGGAAAGAATTGAGGGGGAGACCTTAGTCATTTCGAACCTCCGTTGCATAGCATAGTATTGCAGCCGCGCGGAACTCCAGCTTGACGCAGAAGCGGCTGAAGCAATTATACGTGATTCTATTCCCGCTGTCAAATCTTTCCTGACAGATTGCGTAAAAAATGCGCAAACTAGAAGGGACAATCGGAGGAAGGAGGAAGCGGAGTATGAATTGCGCGAATCATTGCATCTCCTGCACGGTGGCACAATGCAAGTTCCACTGTGGCGAAGAAAACTATTGCAGCCTGGAAAAAATCCAGATTGGCACACATGAAGCGGATCCCACCGTCAAGCAGTGCACAGACTGCCTGTCCTTTGTCCGCAAATAAGGCGATTCCTTTCTGTCCGGGGCGTGCTGCATGGTGCGCCCCGCATTTATTCATCCAGCGTGGTCATGCGCGGGCGGCGCTCCAGCAGGAGATTCAAAACCTGACCATAGAACAGAATTGACATACAGCAATACAGCCAGAGCATCCCCAGCACCAGCGTGGAGAGACTTCCATACGAACGGGAAAAATCGTTGAAGCGCCGCACATAGTAGGAAAAGGCAGCCGTAAAAATGAGCCAGCCCAGCGCAGCGCAGATTGCACCGGGCAGGACATAGCGCAGCCGGGTGCGCCGGTTGGGAAATACATAATACACCGCAGTAAACAGCAGCGACAGCAGGCACAGCAGCACAAGCCCGCGAAGCTGCACCACCCGCGCAAGGAATTGCAGAACAGGAATGTGCTGCGTCCGGAGATACTGAATCAGATTGCGCCCAAACATCAGAATGGCCATCGTCAGCAGCAACGCTATCAGCAGAAATGCCATATAAAGCATGCACATCAGGCGGCGCAGAAGATAGGGACGATCCTCGCGCGCCGCACAAATGGCATTTAAGCCGGTTTGAATGCAGTAAACGCCGCGGGAGGCCGACCATGTTGCAACCAGCGCCGACACCGAAATCACCGCGCCCGGCGCGGTCTGGCCCAGATCCGCAATGACATAGGACAGAAGTGGCCGCAGAATCTCCGGCAGCAGGCTGCCGACTGCATTCTGCAAATCCGCAGCAGAGAAGCCAAGCAGCGGCAGCAGCCCAAGCAGCAGCGCAATTGCGGGAAAAAGGGAGAGAATCAGATAAAAGGATGCATTTGCCGCATAAAGAGAGACGCGGTAGGACGAAATGCGCCGTCCCCATTGCAGCAGCTTTCGGTATTGCTTCAAGGAATGCCTCCTCTCACACAGTTTTCTGATAGTCTACCATATCTGACAGCAAAAATTCAAGCGGATTGCCGCACTTTTCCATGGGATTAGACAGCAATGAGAAAATTGACAAAATAGCGCTGAAATGCTATAATCAGTCTGAAACCTGCCCACATATGGGTAAAGCATGGGAGGTATCAGCGTGTCATACCGGATCAGCAGCACCATCGCCACGTTATGCCAGAATTCCACACCGGAGGAAGCGCTTCTGCTGCTTGCGCAGGCGGGCTTTGACGGTGTTGATTTTCCGCTCAGTCACTTCAGTGTCGGGGCGGACGCCCCTCTGTGCAAAGCGGACTGGCGTGCATGGGTGCTGAATATCAAGCGTCATGCAGACGCCAATGGCCTGTCTGTCGTGCAGGCACATGCAATGTGGGAGCAGCGCATGGCGGACGATCTGCGCTATGCGCATCCATGGGAAATCTTCCGCCGCACGATGGAGGCGTGTCAGCTTCTGGAATGTCCGCACTTGGTTTTCCACCCTGTGCGCCAGCTTCACCGCGTCCATACGCCGGAGCTTCGCAGCCGGATTCATGACTGGAATGTCCGCTGGTTCTATGAGCTGCTTCCGCTGGCTGAGCGCTATGGCGTTGTCATCAATCTGGAGAATACCTTTGACTCCCACCGTGTGCAGCAGCCTGGCGATGCGCCGTATCCCTACAGCACCGGCGCAGAGCTGCTGGCGCTGCTGCGGGATATCGGCAGCAATCATGTCCGCCTTTGTCTTGACACCGGTCATGCGAATATCGCCGGGCAGGATGTGCCGGAGATGATTCGTCTCTATGGTTGCGAGCTGGCAACGCTGCATTTGAATGATAATTTTGGTCATTCCGCCGAAGGGCCGGAGGATCTGCACCTGTTCCCGGGAGAGGGAACACTGAACTGGCAGGAAATTCTGAGCGCGCTGCGCGCCTGCAGTTACAGTGGCACATTGAATCTGGAGCCGATCGCGCAGCTTGCAACCCAGACACAGCAGCAGCGCCTGCAATGTATGCGCGCGGCTGCGGCGCATTTGCGTACACTCTGATCTGGAATGGCAGGTGAGCCTATGAGAATTCGACGCTGCCTCAGTCTGCTGCTTTCGCTGCTGGTGGCGCTGCTTCCGGTGCCGCCGGTACATGCCGGCTATGAGACCGGCTATCGCCCGATGGAGGGCGATGGTACGATTGTTGCGCAGGGACTTGATCTGTCGGCCTGGCAGGGACATGCCGTTGATTTCGAGAAAATCAAGGCGCAGGGCTATTCCTTTGTCATCCTGCGCATTGGCTATGCCACCACAATGGATAGCTGCTTTGAGGAAAACTATGCCCGCGCAAAGGCCGCCGGACTGGATATCGGTGTCTATCTCTACTCCTATGCCGATACTGTCCAGGAGGCGCTGGTCGAGGCTGCGGCGTGTAAGGCCTGGCTGCATGACAAACTGCTGGAATACCCCGTCTATTATGACCTGGAGGAGCCGGAAAAGCACTACCTGATGAGCAACACCGCCCTGACCACGCTGGCCCTCGCCTTTATGGACGAAATGGCCGCAGACGGTTGGCTCACCGGCCTGTATTCCTGCCGCTCCTGGTTTGATTCCAAATATGAGCTCTCCCGCATCACGGGAAGCTACGAATGCTGGATTGCACAGTATTTCTCCAGCGGTACATATGAGGCCTACACGCAGTACACGGCGAACTATGGTATGTGGCAGTATTCCGCCTCCGGTGAGGTGGATGGCGTGCCCGGCAACGCAGATATGAATGTCTGCTTCCGTGATTATCCGGCCATCTGTCGGCAGTATGGATTTAACGGCTATCCGGCCACCGGTGAAACGCTCTGGTTGCAGGGTGGACAGGCACCCGATGTGCTTGTGACGGGGCAGGGGCTCAGCCTGGCCGGTCGTCTGATTTCCACGGCTGGCACGATTGAGTCGGTCAGCGTTGAGCTTCTGAATGCCGATGGTGTCCTGCGCCTTGCGGCAGCCGTATCGCCCAAAGCGGAGCGCTATGAGCTCTCGCAGCTCGGTGGCAAACTGAAGCTTGAGCGGCTCGGTGCTGGGTGCTACACGCTGCGCCTGAAGGCAGTCAACCGCGAGGATGAGCGCGTGCTTCTGGAGCAATCTCTGGTGCTCTCTGCGGCCGGGCTTCGTCTGGACGAGGCGAATCAGCCCGGCAGTCTCCGCGAGGGGGACACGGTCTCACTGACCGGCATTGTCCGCGCAGCGACAACAATTGACACGATTGAGATTGGCGTGCGCGACCGCAATGGCCGGGTGCTGCTGTCTCAGACCGCGCGGCCTGCTGTAAGCGCTTATGATATTGCGGCGCTTGCCGGCGCGCTGGATTTTTCCAGCCTGACGCTGGGCTCCTATCAATACTATATTCTGGCTACGACAGAAGCGGGCTCGCAGACGCTTCTGAATCAGAGCTTCCAGGTGTGGGTGCGCAGCGATCCCATTGTGCTTGTGAATGCCACGCTGGAGGAGAGCTATCTCCCCGGTGCCTTACAGGGACTTGGCGGCACAATCCGCTCCACGGATTCCGCGCTGCGTCAGGTCACGGCCTGCATCTATACCGCAAGCGGTGAGGTTGCCACAGAAGCAAAGCTGAACCTCAACACGAAGTCTACAGCCATGGCGCGGCTGGATGCCCTCCTGTCGTTCTCTGCGTTAAAGTCCGGCAGCTACCGGATGGTCATCACCGCACTGAACGACGCCGGGCCTCAAACCGTGCTGAGCAAAAGCTTTACCATTGTGCCGGACGCAATCAGCCTTTGTGCGCCGTCGCTGCCGTCCATTCTGCCTGCCGGAGACTCCTTCTGTATTTCCGGCCTTTTGACCTCAGACCAGACTGCGCTGAAATCGGTCTCCGTTACCGTGACGGCTGAGGATGGCAGACGCGTTCTGCATACCGCAGTTCTGCCGGAGCGCAACTGCTTTGACCTTGCCGAGCTGAACGGGCACCTGCTCTTTTCCACGCTGGCTGCGGGCAGCTACACGCTGCGTATTGCAGCAGAAAACGGCACCGCCTACACCACGCTCTACGATGCACCGCTCTATATCACCGACGGCACCGATCTTCTCTATTGGGAGAACGGTTGCTACCGACCGGGCGGGCGAAGCTACAATAGCGGCAATGCACCCCTGCTCTGGGGCAAGCTCTGCGCCACCGAATCGGATATTGAGGAAGTGCGTGTCGAGATCTTTGCGCAAAGCGGCAGGCTCGTGACACAGGCATCGCGCAGCGTTTTCGATTCCTCCGTCACCCTGCAGGGCTTCAATGAGCAGCTCCGTCTCTCCGCCCTTGCGGACGGCACCTATCTGTACCGCCTGACCGCCACAAATGCGAGTGGGGCATACATTCTCGTGCAGGAGCAGTTCTCGCTCTCATCCTGCCCGCACAGTGACACGATTGCTGGGGCACACATCGCCCCGACCTGTACCGCGCCGGGTGCCGTTACAGACAGTCATTGCCGCTTGTGTGGCGCAAAAACAGCGGATGGCACGCTGCTTGCGGCTCACGGCCATTCATACCATAATGCGCAGTGCAGCGATTGCGGTGCTGCGGAGCCAAATACCATAACATTACAGAAAACCCATGTGCTGCCCGGCGCGGATGCCTGGCTGGTGCTGGCAATTCGCAAACAGGACGCCTGGTATGCGCTGGATGAAACCGGCACGCTCGTGCCGCTGCTTGTCAGCGCAGCAGGTGAAATACAGGTACCGCGTACCTGCACCTGGCGTCTGAGAGAAAAACAGAATGGCGCGCAATCCGGCTATGCCATCGCCAATGCCGCCGGTGCGCTGCTGCATCAGGACTCGGACGGTATGCAGATCGCATATGGCACCATGCACACACTGGTTGAGCTGGTCCCTGCCGGGGATGCATTCCGCCTTTGCTTCCTCCATTGTCGGGATACGCCGCTGACACTGGACGGCACGCAGGAGCTGCATCTTTTTGCCCGGGAGACCGCCAGCTCATGAGAAAGGGAGCAGGTATATGAGAATTCAAAATGGCTTTGCGCTGGAGCTGACGCCGGAGGGCGGCGCAATGGTCACTTTTCCCGCAGGACACGCGCTGGCCGGTGCGCGGCTGGAGTTGAACGAAACCGCGCTCTGTCTCTGGTGCGAGCTGTCGCTTGGAACGGATGCCTATGGACTACAGGCATTGCTTCGCAACCGCTTCTCGCTGTCGCAGGCAGCCGCCGCCAGCACCGTCGATCATTTTCTATCTTATCTCAGGGAGGCAGATTGCCTTGTCGAATAAGGTCTCTGTGCAGGCGTTGCTTCCGCTGATTCGTGAGCAGCTTGAGCAGGGCGGACAGGTCACGCTGACCGTAACCGGAAACAGCATGTATCCGCTTTTAACCAGCGGACGTGACCGCGTGACCATCGCGCCAATGACGCGCCCGCTGCGTGTCAATGATGTTGTGTTTTATTTGCGCGTCGGTGAAATTCCCATTCTGCACCGCGTTGTGAGGCTTGCGCCGGATGGTAGCTTTGTCTGCTGCGGCGACAGTCAGCTCCAGCCAGAGCCTGGCCTTCGCCCGGAACAGGTTTTGGGCATCGCGGTGGCCTTTGAGCGCGCCGGGCGGCAGATTTCCGCAGCCTCTCTGCGTTATCGTGCGGCAAGCACACTCTGGCGTCGCCTTCGTCCGCTGCGTGAGCCGCTGCTGGCGCTTCTCCGGCGGCGTTCCGGCAAAGGCGAGAAGAATGCAAAAAGGATAGGGGGCAGGATCAAATGATAAAAACTGCGAATAAGAAGATTCCGCGCGTGCTTCTGCTCGTGATGGTGGATTTGCTGACGGTGACGCTGTCAGCGTTTCTGGCGCTCCTGAGTCGCTTTGATTTTGAGCTGCGGGATGGGCTGCTTGATTATATTCCGCAGCTTAAGACAGCCCTGCCCTTTTTTGCACTGGCTGCTACCGCTATCTACATCCCGCTCAGGCTTTACAACAGCCTTTGGGAGTTTGCCGGTGTGGAGGAGCTCCTGCACATTCTCGTGGCGGTTTCCATTCTCTGCGTTCTGCAAATGCTTGCAATACTGCTTGATATTCTGCCGCTGCCGTACAGCTTCCCGGTGCTGAATGCATGCTTCCAGGCAGCCTTCACCATGATGTCGCGCTTCTTTTACCGCTTCGCGCGCAGTCTGCACCATCGCAGCCTGACCCCAAAGGGGAAAAAGCGCACGCTTCTGATCGGCGCCGGCTCTGCCGGTATGCTCATTCTGCGTGAGTTTCAAACCAGTGAATGTTCGCTGAATCATGTGGTGTGCATTGTGGATGACAATCCGCAAAAGCGTGGCGCATATCTGCGAAATGTCAAAATCTGCGGCGGGCGGGAGGAAATTCCGAGACTGGTTGAGGATTACCATATTGACGAGATCATTTTTGCCATTCCGACCGCACCTGCTGCGCAGCGAAAGGCCATTCTGCAGCTATGTCAGTCAACCGGCTGCCGCCTGAAAACGCTTCCGGGTATTTTCCAGCTTGCAAACGGTGAGGTCAGCATCCAGAAGCTGCGCGATGTGGATGTCACAGACCTGCTCGGCCGCGACAGTGCGCGCGTGGATAATTCTCAGATTGCCGAGCTGTTGCGCGATAAAACCGTTCTGGTTACCGGCGGTGGCGGCTCCATCGGCAGTGAGCTTTGCCGCCAGATTGCGGCCTGCGGAACGGTACGCCGTCTGGTTATTTTTGACATCTATGAGAACAACGCCTATGAGATTCAGCAGGAGTTGCAGCGCCGCTATCCAACCCTTCCGCTTGTGACGCTGATCGGCTCTGTGCGCGACACGGATCGGGTGGAGGATGTATTTACAACCTGGCATCCCAATGTCGTTTTTCATGCTGCGGCGCACAAGCATGTCCCGCTTATGGAGGACTCTCCCAACGAGGCAATCAAAAATAATGTATTCGGCACCTATGCGGTCGCGAATGCTGCCGATCGCCATGGCGTCGAGAGCTTTGTTCTGATCTCAACGGATAAGGCGGTCAATCCCACCAATATTATGGGTGCCTCCAAGCGTATCTGCGAAATGATTGTGCAGACAATGGCGCAGCATTCGCGCACAAAATTTGTCGCGGTTCGTTTCGGCAATGTGCTGGGCAGCAACGGCAGCGTGATTCCGCTCTTTAAGCAGCAGATTGCCGAGGGCGGGCCTGTATTGGTGACGCATCCGGACATCATCCGCTATTTTATGACTATTCCGGAGGCGGTTTCGCTGGTGCTTCAGGCTAGCGCATATGCCCGGCGCGGCGAAATCTTTGTGCTCGACATGGGGGAGCCGGTACGTATTGCGGATCTTGCGCGCAATCTGATCCGGCTGTCCGGCTTTGAGCCGGATGTGGATATTGAGATCAAATATACCGGCCTGCGACCCGGGGAAAAGCTCTTCGAGGAAATCCTGATGGATGAGGAAGGGCTGCAATCCACAGACAACCATCTCATCCACATCGGAAAGCCCATTGAAATTGAGGAAAAGCGCTTTACGCAGCAGCTTCGTCAGCTCGACGCAGCCTGCCATGCAAACAGCGCAGACATCGCCTCGCTGATTGCTGAAATCGTCCCAACCTATCATCGACCGGCGGGTGTCCGCTGAAATTGCAAGGAGGAATACGGAATTAACGTGAACCATACTGATATACAGGCCAAGCTTGCGCGCATTCTGCCAACGGTGCAGAAGCCTGCGCGCTACACTGGCGGCGAATACCATCAGATTATCAAAGCGCTTGATCAGGTTGATCTGCGCGTTGCCTTCTGCTTCCCGGATACTTATGAGCTTGGTATGTCCAATCTGGGAATGCGCATTCTCTACTCCGTGATGAATCGGATGGAGGGCGTCTGGTGCGAGCGCGTCTTTGCCCCCTGGGGAGACATGGAGGCGGCGATGCGCGCGCACGATATCCCGCTCTACGCGCTGGAAAGTGGTGACCCGATTTGCGATTTTGACATGGTTGCCTTCACGGTCGGCTACGAGATGAGCTACACCAACATTCTGAATATGCTCCGACTGGCCGGTATTCCGCTGCGCGCCTCCCAGCGCACGGGGCTGTCGCAGATGGTGTTCGGCGGCGGCGCCTGCATGTATAATCCGGAGCCGCTGGCAGATTTCTTCGATTTCTTTGCCATCGGAGAAGGGGAGGAGATGACGCCGGAAATCCTCAACTGCTATCGCCAGGCGAAGCGTGAGGGCTGGAGCCGACAGCAATTCCTGTGCACTGTGGCAGGGATTCCGGGAGTCTATGTCCCGTCGCTTTACCGTCATCATTATCACCCGGATGGCACGCTGGCCGCCATTGAACCTCTGGAGGGCGCGCCTGTCAGCGTTACAAAGCGCATTGTCCAAAATCTGGACGAAGCGCATTATCCAACGGATATGATCGTGCCGAACACGGAAATTGTCCATGACCGCAGCAATCTTGAGGTGATGCGCGGCTGCATTCGTGGCTGCCGCTTCTGTCAGGCCGGCTTTACCTATCGTCCGGTTCGCCCGCGCAGCCCGGCGCTGCTGTATGAGCAGGCGGTGCAATCGCTTGCGCAGACCGGTTGCAGCGAGATCACGCTCTCGAGTCTTTCCACGTCCGATTATCGCTGCCTGCCGGAATTGGCAGACAGGCTGCTCGATTACTGTACTCCCAGAAAAATCAGCCTTTCGCTTCCGTCTCTGCGTGCAGACAATTTCTCGCGTGAGCTGATGCTGCGTCTCCAGCAGGTAAAAAAGAGCGGTCTGACCTTTGCGCCAGAGGCAGGAACGCAGCGCCTTCGCGATGCAATCAACAAAAATGTAACAGAGGAGGAAATCCTGGAAACCTGCCGGATCGCCTTTGAGGGAGGATGGAGCAATGTAAAGCTCTATTTCATGCTGGGTCTTCCGACGGAAACGGACGAGGATGTGCTTGGCATTGCAGACCTCGTTTATAAAATTCTGAAAACCTGGCGCGCCCATGCAACCAATCGCAAGCGCGGTGTGCGCATTCATGTCTCGACCGCTTTCTTTGTACCAAAGCCCTTCACACCCTTCCAGTGGGAGCAGCAGATAACGCCGGAGGAATATATGCGCCGACAGAAGCTTCTGAAGGACAATATGCCCTCGCGCAGCATTGAATACAACTGGCATGCCTCCGATCTGAGTCAGCTTGAGGCGGTGCTCGCTCGCGGAGATCGTCGTCTGGGTGCGGTTCTGGAGGAGGCTGTGCAGCGCGGGGCGCGGCTCGATGGCTGGGATGAATATTTCTCCTATGAGACATGGCTTGAGAGCTTCCGCACGTGCGGAATTGCCCCCGCGTTCTATACGACGCGCGGCTACGACCTCAATGAGCAGCTTCCCTGGCAAACCATCTCGGATGGCGTCAGCACAGCCTTTTTGAAGCTGGAGCGTGCACGCGCATACCGTTCTGAAACTACCGCAGACTGCCGCACGCACTGCGCCGGCTGCGGCGCAAGCTGTCTGCTTAACGGAGGACATTGCGATGCATAGAATGCTCTTTGAAAAAACGGGAACTGCTGTCTGGATGTCCCACCTGGATACTATGCGCCTGATGCAGCGTGCATTTCGGCGGGCAGGTGTGTTGCTGCATCACTCGCAGGGCTTCACTCCCCACGCCTATGTTTCCATGCTGCTGCCACTGAGCGTTGGCGTGGAAAGCTGCTGCGAAATCATGGAATATGAGCTGGATAGTGCGATGGAAATTCACTGCGAGGAAATGAACGCAGTTCTACCGCAGGGTGTGCGCATTCTCTCCGTTTATGAAAGTACGCGAAAGGCCAAAGAGCTTACGCTGCTGCGAGCCCAGCTCCGGCTGGAATACGACAATGCCCCTGCGCAGGAAACGCGCGCGGAAATTGAGTCACTGTTTCAGCGCAGCGCATTGACGGTGGAAAAGCGTACCAAACGCGGCATGGAGCAAACGGATCTGATACCGCTGCTCCACAACTGCGCAGTCACGCAGCAGGAGAGTGCGCTCATTCTGGATTGCTGCGTGAGCGCGCAGAATCCAGCCCTGAATCCCATGCTCCTGGTTTCCGCAATTGAGACATATTTACCGCAGTACCGTCCCGATTATGCGCAATGCAGAAGGCTTGCGGTGCTTGACGCGCAGGGACAGGTATTTCGCTGAGGAGGAAGATATATGCCAGCCTGTGAGGATTGCTGGAACTATATTTATGACGAAGAAGAGGACGAATACTACTGCGTACAGGATATTGACGAGGATGAATGGTACCGCATCTGGACGCAGCGCAAGGGGATCTGTCCCTATTTTCGTCAGGCCGATGACTATTATCTTCCCCGGCGGCAATAATCGGTCTGCCGTCACTTCTCCAATCACTGCCATATGTAAAACGGGCACATCCGGGCTTTTGCGGCCTCGGATGTGCCCGCTCCAATTGATAAAAGCATCTCGCGCCCATGCCGAATTACGCAACGGTCATGGCGCGAGATGCTGTTTTCTTACCAGCGTCTGTCCTTATAAACGGGACACTTTTTGTACTCCTCGCCGTACTCAGCCTTGCAGGTATATTTCACCTGCGGGTCATTAACGGAAAATTCCTTGCCGCAGAGCTTGCAGTAGTACTTGTCGTTGGAATTGCCGAATAGACTGTTGCTTTTGTAGTCCAGATAATAGCAGCGTGCCATAAATCTTCTCCTTTCTGATGTACCAGCAGGCGATTACTCGATTAAATCATTGATGGCGTCCATGATGGAGGACTGCCACGAAATCTCCTGCTGAAGCTTAAACTCGTCGTAGCGCTTGCCCAGGTTTGCCGCAGTATTCTGCTTGGACTCTCCGAGCAGTGGGAAGGATACCATATTTCCGTTCACAACAACGCCAATGTCGAAGAATCGACTGGGGGGATTGGGGTGCGAAATAATCATAATCGGCAACTTTGTTCCGAACAGTCCGCCGCTCTTTACCGTGTCAATGCGAACCTTTGCAGGAATCCCCTCCCGTACCAATGCATCCGGAAGGTACCGGTGAAAGTGCTCGATCAGCGATGCCGCATTTTCATTCTTAAAGCGAATCCCCTGTTGCGCTTCGCCACGGTAATCTTTTGTTGAATAGGCCATTTGCAGTTCCTCCTTCTGTATAGTCCATGATTAAGATACCATAGTATTTAATGTTTGTCAATAGATAGTGGATAATTGTATTGTATTTTTTGCCGCTCGGAGGAAATTGCTTTGTTAAAAGATCGTATTTTTGAGCTGCGCACCGCAGCAGGGTATACACAAGTTGCATTGGCTAAAATACTCGGGGTGTCGAAGCAGGCAGTATCCAATTGGGAGAACGACAATATTCAGCCATCTATCGATATGCTGGTGCGCTTGGCAGATACCTTTAATGTCACAACGGATTATCTGCTCGGAAGGGAAGATGCTATTCGGTTAAGCACTGAGGGCTTAGACGAGGAAGCGATTGCGCACATCTCCATGCTGTTAAATGACCTTCGGCAGAGACGGAATGACGCTATGCCAGTAACCGGGGGAGAGGAAAAGAAATAATGATAACTCGTGCCGGAACAAAAGCTCCGGCACATGCTTTGTTTAATATGGGTTTATCCAAACGCTTATTATAGCGCCTTAATAAATCAATAGCACCCAGTGGAAGCGAATAGCCCTCCCTGGGTGTTCGTCGTCAGCATGTATCTACTTTAAACCGAAATGATTCATGTGCGTTAAGATGCTTTGACAGGCAGCAACGATTTCTTCTGCGTTCTTGTCGAGGATATCTTGTATCATTACGCACGAACTGTGCATCACCTGCGCAGCATACTTCACGTTCCGAAAAGCAGAACACCCAGTTCGAAAAAAGAGTCTTTTGTCTGCCGGACAAAAGACTCTCTTTCGTGGTGGAGCATGACGCACAGCGTCCGAACACTTCACCGCCTTCAGCAGCTTCCAGCAT
>CAYXIN010000023.1:0-24540 GCA_964465395.1 uncultured Oscillospiraceae bacterium
ATCCAGCCCTCGCCGTGGCAGGTGGAGCAGACCTGCCCATTGGATTCCCCGGTACCCTGGCATTTGAAGCACTGCATATCGACCTCGCAGCTCGGTTCGGTGAAGGGGAAGTGATGCGGGCGGAAGCGGACAACCGCATCCTCGCCATACAGACGCTTGATGAGTGTCTCCAGCGCGCCCTTGAGATCGCCCATGGTGATGCCCTCGTCCACCACAAGCCCCTCAATCTGGTGGAACATGGGCGAATGTGTGGCGTCTGCCTCATCCTTGCGGAAAACGCGGCCGGGCGCCAGAATTCGAATCGGCGGCTTTTGCTGCTCCATGACGCGAATCTGGATCGGGCTGGTCTGCGTGCGCAGAAGCACCTGATCCGCGTCGTCAAAATAGAAGGTGTCGGAGCGGTCGCGGGAGGGATGCCCCTCCTCAATATTCAGACGGGTAAAGTTGTAGTCGGCCTGCTCAATCTCCGGGCCGTCCACGATGGTGTAGCCCATGCCGATGAAGATTTCCTTGACCTCCTGCAAAACGCGGTTCATCGGGTGCTGATGGCCAAGCTCCACGGCCTTGCCGGGGATGGTGACGTCGATGGCCTCCTCGCGCAGGCGCTTCTCCAGCGCGGCGGCGTTCAGCTCCGCCTTGCGTTCCTCCAGCCGGGCCTCCAGCTTGGCGCGCACGGCATTGGCCAATTGACCCATAACAGGGCGTTCCTCGGCGGAGAGCCGACCCATCTGCTTCAGAACGGCGGTCAATTCGCCCTTCTTGCCCAGCACGGCGACGCGCACCGCGTCCAGCGCAGCGGCGTCGGCGGCCGCGTGGATGGCATCCAGTGCCCGGCTTTTGATTTGCTCCAGTTGTTCTCTCATTTGCGATCTCCTTCCGGAAGAATAATAAAAAGGCCCTCCATCCCAATGGGGACGAAAGACCATGCTTCCGCGGTACCACCCGCAATTCGCCGCTGACACGGCGCACTTACACCTCTAACGGAGCGACCCGTCCGTACCTACTGACCGCGCAGCGCGATCCTGTTCAGTCGGAAGCTCACGGGAGAAAGCCTGCACTGCCCACGGCGGATCTTCCCAGCAAGCGATCCTCTCTGAAGCCGTTTGGTACAGCCGGCGGCCCGGTCAAAGCATTTCAATATGCAAAAAATTATAGCACAGGGCGGGAGAAAATGCAAGCGCTTTGTTTGCTTTTTCTCGCATTCAGCGGCGCAGACCGCCGGAAAGGGCAAGCGGCCTGCCGCGCAGATTGCGCAGCAGACCGCAGTGTGTTTAAAAGGCCGGGGCTCAGTTAACGCGGTTGAAGACCAGGGGGAGAAGCTCCGCCAGTTCCTCTGCCGCATCATCATTGCCGGAGATGGCAACAAAGCTCAGCACGCCATCGACAAGCGTGAAGGTGGTGGCCTCGTCCATGTCGATCTCGGAATCCATATCCTCGGAGAAGTAGAGCTTGTCGCCCTCGACAATGTACTTGGCGGAAATGTTCATGGCCTCCAGCTCCTCGTCAAAGGAGAGCGTGGCAGCCAGCTCGTCAAGCAGCGCGTCAAGCGAGGTGCCGCTGACGCTCAGGAACTCATCAAGCGTCATGTCGAGGTTTGCATCGGCCAGAGCCTCCTCCAGCATTTTCTCCAGACCGGGACGCATCTGCTCAAGCAGGGTGTCGGCAAAGTCATCGGCAGTCGAAACCAGGGTGAAGCTGCCGTCAGCGCCGAGGGTCATGGTGAACACGAGGTTCAGGTCGGAAAAGGTGAAATAATCACTCGTGGTGGGATCGGCCTCGGCAAGCATCTGCGTGAGCAGGCCGGAGATATCCTTGGTGGCGTGCCAAGTGCCGACCAGACTTTCGGCAGCGGTGCCGGAAACGGCGATGTCGCCGGTGATGGCGGAAGCCTCAATGGTCAGTGCGCCGGTGGTGGCATCATAGGTGTAGCCGCTGGTCAGCGCAGTGCCGCCGACATTGACGGTGATCGTAGCGGGCAGCATATAGCCCTCGGCGGGGGTGAGGGTGGCGCTGTAGTCGGCGCTGCCGCTGGCGACTGCTTCGCCGTTCAGAGTGAGATTCTGCAATCTGCTGGCATCAACGGCAACCTCCTTGGCGCAGCCGGTCAGAAGGACGGACAGCAGGAGCAGCAGAGACAGAATGACGCTGAGTTGTTTTTTCATAGTCAGTTTCTCCTTTTTTCGATTTTTGTGTGCAGGCGTCTGCACGGCCGTAGTATAGCAAAGCTGCGGGGAAAAAGCAAGTGACAAAAGCAGAGCGGTGTAACAAAACCGGGGCTGCCACAGGTGCAGCCCCGGAAAGCGTTTATTCCTCCGGAACGATGGCAATATGCACGTCGTCGAGCTGCTTCTGATCGACAACGGAGGGGGCGCCCATCATGACGTCCTGTGCTTTCTGGTTCATCGGGAAGGTGATGACCTCGCGGATGGATTCCTCACCGGTGAGGAGCATGACGATGCGGTCAATGCCGGGGGCAGCGCCCGCGTGAGGCGGCGCACCATAGGTGAAGGCGTTGTACATGGCGGGGAATTTGGCCTTGACATCAGCCTCGCCCAGCCCGACCATCTCGAAGGCCTTAATCATGATCTCGGGGCTGTGATTGCGCACCGCGCCGGATGCAGTTTCATAGCCATTGACCACCAGATCGTACTGGTCGGCGTTGATGGAAAGCAGCTTCTCGGTGTTTCCCTCGGCGTCCAGAAGGGCCTGCATACCGCCCTGGGGCATGGAGAAGGGATTGTGGCAGAATTCCAGCTCGCCGGATTCCTCGCCCAGCTCATACATGGGGAAATCGACGATCCAGCACATGGCATACTGCTCCTCGTCAAAGTGACCGGGGATGCGCTTGCCGATCATATTGCGGGCAACGCCGGCGGTCTTCTGGGCGGCCAGCTTTTTGCCTGCGGCCATGCAGACGAAGCTGCCTGGACGCAGCGACAGCGCATCCACAAAGGCACCCTGGCGCTCGGCCAGGAATTTGGAAATGCCGCCGGTGAGATTGCCGTTTTCATCGACCTTCACCCAGCAGACCTTATTGCCGGTCTGCACCTCGACGTCTGCCAGCAGCTTGTCGATCCACTTGCGGCCCTGATTGAAGTCATGTACCACAACCGCCTTGACGCACGGGCTGTCGAAGGGGCCGAAGCCGCAGCCGCGTACCACGGCCGTGATGTCCTGAAGCTCCAGATCAATGCGCAGATCGGGCTTATCTGAGCCGTAGCGCTCCATCGCTTCGTTGAAGGGAATGCGGCGCAGCGGCGCGCCGGAAACGCGGGAATACTTTCCGAAATTCTGGAACACGGGGATCAGCACATCCTCCAATGTGCCCAGCACATCCTCCTGGGTGGCAAAGGCCATCTCCATGTCGAGCTGGTAGAATTCGCCGGGTGTGCGGTCGCCGCGCGCGTCCTCATCGCGGAAGCAGGGGGCAATCTGGAAATAGCGGTCAAAGCCGGAGGTCATCAGGAGCTGCTTGAACTGCTGCGGGGCCTGCGGCAGCGCGTAGAACTTGCCGGGGTGCTTGCGGGCGGGAACAAGGTAGTCGCGCGCGCCCTCGGGGGAGGAAACGGTCAGAATGGGTGTTGTGATCTCCAGGAAGCCCTTCTCCGTCATGCGGCGGCGGATGTCCGCGACGACCTGGCAGCGCAGGATGATGTTGGCCTTCACAGCGGGATTGCGCAGATCAAGATAGCGATATTTCAGGCGGACAGCCTCATCTGCTTCACGGCTGCGGTTGATTTCAAAGGGCAGCTCGTTATGCTGGCAGTAGCCCAGCACCTCGATCTTTGCGGGGACAATCTCAATGTCGCCCGTGGGGAGCTTGGGATTCTTGCTGGCGCGCTCACGCACGACGCCCTCAACAGCGATGGTGCTCTCCTTATTCAGCGCCTTGATGATGGCCATCATTTCTTCGGTTTCGATGACAACCTGCGTGGTGCCATAAAAATCGCGGAGAATCACAAAGGCAAAATTACTGCCGACCTCGCGGACATTTTCCATCCAGCCGACAAGCCGGACGGTTTCGCCCACATGCTCCATACGGAGCTGGCCGCAGGTGTGGGTACGGGATTGTAACATATGCTTTACCTCACTTATTTTTCTATGATAACGGTACCGCCGACGGCGATGCCGTCCGAAATCAGCTTCGCGGCCTCCTGCGCAGAAACGCTGACCTGTTCGCCGGTGGCCAGACACTTGACCGCGCAGAGCCCCTGCGCGATTTCATCGTCGCCAAGGAAGATCACATAGGGAATGCTGAGCTTGTCGGCGTATTGAATCTTGGCCTTGAATTTCTTCTGCTCGCTGTAAAGCTGGACGCGAAGGCCCTGCGCCCGGAGCTGCGTGGCCAGAGAGATGGCCGGCGCGAGATCGTCGCTCATGGGCAGAATCAGACAATCGGCCGGCGCGGTGGGCAGGTCGGAATTGAGCATACCCTGCTCCTCCAGCACATAGAACAGGCGGGTCAGGCCGATTGCAACGCCGACGCCGGGAAGCTGGCGGTCGGTGTAGTAGGCGGCGAGGTTATCATAGCGGCCACCGGCACAGATGGCGCCGATTTCGGGATGATCCGTCATGCGCGTTTCATAAACGGTGCCGGTATAGTAGTCCAGGCCGCGGGCGATGGTCAGATCGACCGCAAAATTCTCCTCCGGCACGCCGAAAGCGGAGAGATAACGCGTCACAGCGATCAGCTCGTCCAGACCGGTGTCAAAGGCTTCGTTTCTGCCGCGGTAGGCTTCCAGCGCGGCCAGAACCTCCGCATTGCTGCCGCGGATGGCGATGAAGCGCAGAATTTCTTCCGCATCGGCAGCGCTGAGCTGTAGCTCGTCCGTCAGAAGCGCGCGCACCTTCTCTGGGCCGATCTTATCCAGCTTATCCACGGTGCGCATGATGTCGGCGGACTGCGCAGCCAGACCCAGCATGGCATAAAAGCCGTTGAGAATCTTGCGGTTGTTGACGCTGATGCAGAAGCGACGCAGACCCATGCGGGAGAAGACCTGGTAGATGATGGAGGGAATCTCAGCCTCGTTTACGATGGAGAGCTTGCCGTCTCCGATGATGTCAATATCGGCCTGATAGAACTCGCGGAAGCGTCCGCGCTGTGCGCGCTCGCCGCGGTAGACCTTGCCGATGGTGTAGCGTCGGAAAGGGAAGGCCAGCTCGTTCTCATGCAGCGCGACATATTTGGCCAGCGGAACGGTGTGGTCGAAGCGCAGCGCCAGATCGCTGTCGCCCTTCTGGAAGCGGTAAATCTGCTTCTCCGTCTCGCCGCCTCCCTTGGCCAGCAGAACCTCTGCCGACTCAATGATCGGGGTGTCAATCGGTGTGAAGCCGTAAAGTGCGTAGGTTTCGCGCAAAATCTGCATCATGCGCTCCATTTTCTGCTGGGGCGCGGGAAGCAGCTCCATGAAGCCGGAGAGTGTGCGCGGTTTCAGTTTTTCCATAGGTGTTTCCTCTCAGTTAAAAATCAGGTCATCCAGAGAATACCAGCCGGCGGGACGGGTGACCAGTGCAGATGCGGCGCGCAGGGCACCAGCGGCAAAGATACGGCGGCTTGCCGCCTTATGCGTTAATTCGAGGGACTCGTCCTCCCCGAAGAAGAGCACGCTGTGCTCCCCTGCGACCGTACCGCCGCGCAGGGAGAAAACGCCGATCTCGCCCGGCTTGCGCTTGCCGCAAAGCCCCTCGCGACCGTGGAGCACCTGCGCCTGTCCGTCGGGGTCGATGGCGTTGAGCAGGAGCCTGGCGGTGCCGCTGGGGGCGTCAACCTTCTGGTTGTGGTGCAGCTCAACGATCTCCTTGTCCCAGTCGGAGAGGGTGGCGGCATACTGCTCCAGAATCTTCCGCAGCACGGCAACGCCGGTGCTGTAGTTGGCAGACCAGATAACCGGAACCTGCGCTGCCAGCGTGTGCAGGAGGTCGAAGTCCGGCGCGGTCAGGCCGGTGGTGCCGCTGACAAGGGGGGTGCCGGTGCGCCGGATATAGGCGGCCAGCGCTTTCTGCGCGCCAACGCCGGAGAAATCGAGGCAGACGTCGGCCCGCGGCGCGCTGTCATAGGCTTCGGGGGAATCCAGATCCGCGTGGGCAAGAATTTCCCACCCTCTGTCCAGCGCAAGTGTCTCGATCATGTGACCCATGCGGCCATAGCCGCTGAGAAACAGCTTCATTTCAGGCACCCTCCGTCACGGAAAGACCGGCGCGGCGCATGATCTCGGCAAGCTTGGCGCGGTTTTCCGGCGCCATCGGGCACATGGGCATCCGGAAGTCGCCTGCCTGCAGACCCATAAGGTTCATGGCCTCCTTGACCGGGATGGGGTTGACCTCCATAAACAGCGCGTTGATGAGCTCCAGATAGCGGAGCTGCGTGGCGGCAGCCTGCGCATGGCGCCCCTCCAGAAAATCGATGACCATATCGTGCACCGTGCGGGGCATGATATTCGCCCAGACGGAGATGACGCCGCTGGCACCGACGGACATGAGCGGGATGGTGATGTCATCGTTGCCGCTGTACATGACAAAGTCATCGCTGAGGTATCGCGCGACCTTCATCGCATAGGACATATCGCCGCTGGCCTCCTTGATGCCCATCACATTGGGGTGGGAGGAGAGACGGCGCACGACCTCGGGCGAGATTTTGCAGCCGGTGCGACCCGGGACGTTATAGAGGATGATGGGGGCAGAGGCTGCGTCGGCGGACATCATGAAGTGGCGGTACATGCCCTCCTCATTGGCCTTGACGTAGTAGGGGCTGATGCACAGCAGGGCGTCCGCGCCCATCTGAGAATAAAGCACGCTCTTGTGCTGTTGCATATCGCTGGAGTTGGAGCCGGAGCCGGCGATCACGGGAATGCGGCCGCGCGCCTGGTCGAGGACGGTTTCAACGGTCTGAATATCCTCCTCCAGCGTGGTGGAAGCGGTTTCGCCGGTGGTGCCCAGAACGAGAATGGCATCTGTTTTGTTTTCCACGTGCCAGTCCACCAGAGCGCGCAGACGCGCGTGATCGATGGAGCCGTCGGCGTTGAAGGGCCGAACCAGTGCAACGATGGAGCCGGTGATTTTTTTCATAATAGTACCTCCCATTCGTGTTCTACTTTTCCACATACAGGATAGCATTTTTTGCAGGAAAATGCAAGACTTTTCCTGCGTGACGTGGCGTAGCGGACGGAAAAAAGCGCGCGGCGGCGGAAGCGCAGAAAAAACGAAAAGGGGGGGAACGCTGCGCGTCCTGCTGCGTCTAAGCGCATAAGAGCGCAATGCGGGAGGCTGACCGGGGAGAACGCGGTGCCTTGCTTCCTAACACTACAGAGCGCTGCGTTGCTACACAACTGTCGCTTTACACAAAAACAGCGTGGATAATTGTGTAGAAGGTAGAAAATGGATTTCTTTTGCGTTTTGCGTTCCAAAAGCGGGGGCGTGTGCTATAATGTCAGTACCAAAGGGTCTGCTGTCTGCCTGTCGCCGGCGCGCAGCCCGGGCAGCTTCACGGGAAAGGGAGACGTGATCCGTATGACAATGAAAAAGTTTCTGTGCATTGTTCTGCTTGCCTGTGTCATGGCCTGTCTGGGCGTAGCCTGCGGCAGACAGGCTGCGGTGTACTATGCAGGTCTGCCGGAGGATACGGACACCGTGCAATGGCAGCTCAGTGAGGAGAGGGGGAAATGAAGTATGAGATAAGCAAGTCTGCCCTTCCTCCGCAGAAAGTATTCTACTCCAACTTTTTGTCTGAAAGGAGAATCCTGTTATGAAAAAAATGATTCTTGTTTGTATGGGCGTTCTGCTTGCCCTCCTGCTGACTGTGAGCGCTTTCGCACAGAGCGCTGCAACAGAGGAAGCTGCAATCAGGGAAACCGCACAGGCCTGGCTTGAGGCCTACACCGCCAAAGTGTATCTCTATGAGACGAGCAACCTGAGCGAGCTGACAGTGGCGGAGCTGCCGACTGTGCAGCGCGCGGGGCTGAACTTCAACCGTTCACTTTACACAACCGATACCCGTGCGGTGGATACGACTGCTATGAGCCGCACGACGGATAGCATTGCGTATCTGCTGGATAAGGCGGAGTATTTTTCCCAGATGCGGCAGATGCAGGGCATTACACGCGAGGAGTTTGAGGCAACTTACCGCTTCGGTGATGTCACGATTTCCGGAAACAGTGCATATGTCAGTGTAACCGAAACAAAGAGCTTCCGTTACAGCGATGTCACCTTCAAAACCTACATTGCGGAGGTCTTTGATGTCTATCTGGTGAAGGTCGGAAATGAGTGGCTTGTGTATGACGTTTGCAGCGACGATGGTTTTGATGTTCAGTTCAAGACGAGCAGCTTCCAGATTGCGGAAGCGCTGGCCGAGCTTCGTGTGGCCTGCGCAAACACGACGCCCGGTGAGCCGATCTTCAAAATGGAAGCAGGTACACCGGTTAGCACGCATGCAGCAGTAACAAGCACGAACCGCCTCTACAACAGAACCAATGCCGTCAATTATGCCCTGACGTATACACCGTCCGGGAGTGCGGCGACAAGATTGTACTATCAATACAGCATTTGTTGGCTGGTCAATAAATAATGAAGGTACAGCGTGTTGGAAGTAGTTCACCGGTTTGACTAGGAGAAGTGACGAACACCAACAGTTATTCTGCAAATTGGAGGAAGAAGACTATGAGAAAGCTGTGTATTATTCTGGCAATTCTGATGCTTCTGCTCTGCGCCTGTCAGGTGCAGGGGGAGCCGGAGGCGCCTGCGAGCGCCGGGCAGACAGAGAGCGTACAGACGGGTGAGAGTGGAGAGCCTGCACCCTCCTCTGTCGCGGATCAGACGGATGAGAGGGAAGAGAGCACGACCCCCTCTGCCACAGATCGGACGGATGAGGGGGAAGAGAACCCTGCGCTGCTGCGTGAGCTTGGCTTTGAATTCCAATTCCTGGAAAGCTGGGATGGCCATGTCACCATCAGCCGCGAGGGACAGATTGTGACCGTCAGTCTGGATGGCGAGGCCGTCTTCCGCGTGGCCGGAACGCCCGGCGCGCCCGAGGTCTATCAGACGATTCGCCTCTGGGAGCAGGAGGGCTACACATTTTTTGGTGAGACGCCGGATCATGTGGTTTACTATCAGGTTCTTGCGGAAATCCCCGAGGCATTTGCAACCGGATATGGCAGCCCCTATCCAAACTACACGCGAACCATGAATGACATTTTTCATGTGGTCAGAATGGAACGCGAAACGGAGGAATGGAGCGCCTGTCGCGACGGTATGCTCTTCCTCTGGGTGCTGCCCAAAACCAATGTGCTGCGAATTCATCGTCTGGGCGTGGAGCTGTGCCTGACGGACGAATGGCGCGATGGCGCAGCTTTCTGCGTCAGCGACACCCAGATCGCTTTCCGCCCGCGTGAGGTTGTGGAGGATCACCTGCTGGTCGAGACAATTCCGCTGGCCGTTCTGGTGCTGAAGGTGGAGCAGGAGCAGGGATATGACCTCTCCAATGCGGTGCTGCTGGGCAGCACCGCCGCCGGAAGCTGTTACGTCTGCGACCGGACAGGGCTGCTCCCTCTCGACAAAATGAACAACTATCCCTTCATGCAAAGCACGGCGGAGCTGATTGCCAGTGGCGGTGTGACCCTCATTGTGGAGGACTGAGCCGCAGGGGAGTGCGAGAGGATGAGAAGGCTTTTGCTGCGCTGCGCCGGAGGCTGAGATTCTGAGAGCAGACCGCTGACGCAGGCAGCCCGGTAGCATAGCAGCCTGAATATAGAAAACGCTTCTGTTTTCGCTTTGGCGAAAACAGAAGCGTTTTTGGTTTGGTTATAACGACTGCTGCGAGAGCAGCTCGCACAGATCGTCTGCAAAGGGCTGCGACAGCGCAGCAAGACGCGCCTGAAGCGCGGCGACTGTAAAACGGCAGCCGCTCAGCAGCGACTCTGCCTGCGGCGCGAAGGCCCAGTCCATCGCGTCAGAATAAACTCTGGCCTGACGGACAAGCCCCTGCTCCACGCGCAGCGCAAGCTGCACGCCGCCCCAGTCAAAGCGTCCTTCGCACTGGAAGTCGAAGGGCAGCTTCTGGCCGTAGTTCCACTCCCAGTTTTGGTTGCGCGCTGCGATGGACGCAATGGCCTGCGCATCCAGCATGTCCAGCGTCAGCGTCGTTGCGCTGAGGCCGTAAACCTCGGCAAAGGCTTCGCGCAGAGCGGCCTTCAAAGCCGCAATGCTTACGTCCGGATTCAGCTCACGCAGATTGACCACGCGCGAGCGAACCGAATCCACACCCTTGCTTTGCAGCTTTGCCTTTGAGGGGGCAAGGTAGCGCCCAAGGCGCTGCATATCCACATCCGCCAGCAGGGTGCCATGGTGATATGCCTGTGTGCCGTTTTTGTAGAAGGCATTTCCGGAGAATTTCCGGCCATCGGCCAGAATGTCGTTGCGCCCGGAGCGCGCAGCCTGAATGCCGAGACAACGGACGGCCGCAAGAATCACGGCGGTCTGCTTCTCCAGGTCATAATCCGGCTGCGGGACGAGGAAGGTGAAATTCAGATTTCCCAGATCATGGAAGACCGCGCCACCGCCGGAGAGACGGCGGGCAAGGCGCCCGCCCTCCTGCTCCAGCAATGTGGTGCGACATTCGCTCCAGGCGTTCTGATTGCGTCCGATGACCACGGTATTCTCATTCTGCCACAGATAGAGAATGCAGCTTTGCGGCGCCACAGTCTCGAGCAGATGCTGCTCAAGGGCAAGATTGTAGTAGGGGTCAAAGGAGGGGCTTTCAACCAGCGCGATGCGGGAAATCATGCTTCCGTATAGCGCAGGATCGGGGTCCTGGCGGCAAGCACCTCATCCGGGCGACCGATCTGGGCGTTGTGCGGGGAGTTGTGCATATACTCCGGATCCTGATAAGCCAGAGCATAGAGCTGGCGATAGACTTCGGCGGCCCAGTCCAGCGTCTCGCGGCTCTCCGTCTCGGTCGGCTCAAGCATCAGAGCCTCGTGGACGATGAGCGGGAAGTACATTGTGGGCGGATGCATACCATAGTCAATCAGCGTCTTGGCCATATCGAGTGCGGAGACACCCGTCTCCTTCTTGAACTGGCTCAGATCCAGAACGAACTCATGCATACAGATGCGGTCAAAGGCGGGGGCAAAGGTGCCCTTGATCCTGGCCTGCAAATAGTTGGCGTTCAGAACAGCGTTCTTCGCAGCCTCGGGGATACCCTCGCGGCCCAGAGACAGGATGTAGGTCAGCGCCTTGATGACAACCAGGAAGTTGCCGGCAAAGCTGCGCACCTGAATGTGACCGGGCTCATCCATCAGGGCGGACTGGGGCAGGAACTGCGCAAGATGTGCCTTGCAGCCAACAGCGCCGGCACCGGGGCCGCCGCCGCCGTGCGGTGTGGCAAAGGTCTTGTGCAGATTGAGGTGGACGCAGTCAAAGCCCATGTCGCCGGGACGCACAACGCCCATAACGGCGTTGAGGTTGGCGCCGTCATAGTAGCACAGGCCACCGGCCTCATGCACCAGACGGGTGATCTCCAGAATGTTTTCGTCGAAAATACCGACGGTGTTCGGATTGGTGAGCATCAGGCCGGCAGTGTCCTCGCCCAGCACGGCCTTCAGCGCGTCCAGATCGACGCAGCCGTTCGGCGCAGAGGCAATGTTCACGACCTGATAGCCGCACATGGCAGCGGTTGCGGGGTTGGTGCCGTGGGCGGAGTCGGGGACAATGATCTTCGTGCGCTTGTGGTCGCCGCGGGACTCATGATACTGCTTAATCAGCAGAACGCCGGTGAATTCGCCATGCGCGCCGGCAGCGGGCTGGAAGGTCATGTCGTCCATGCCCGTGATTTCGCACAGCAGAGAGCGGGCGGTATCCAGCGCCTCGACGCAGCCCTCGGTGCTGTAGCGCGGAGCCAGGGGGTGTACGTCCGTGAAGCCGGGCAGCGCGGCGGTTTCCTCGTCGATGCGGGGGTTATACTTCATCGTGCAGGAGCCAAGCGGATAGAAGCCGCAGTTTACACCATGCACACGCTGATTGAGCTCGGTGTAGTGGCGGCTCAGATCGGTTTCGCTGAGCTCAGGCAGCTTGGGGGCGGCTGCGCGGCAGAGAGATGCGGGAAGCGCAACGCACTCGACATCGCATTTGGGCAGGTAATCCATGCCGCGTCCGGCGACGCTCTTTTCAAAAATCAGCTTCATGCTTCCAGCACCTCCTTTACGATCGCAACGGCCCGGTCGAGGTCGGCTTTGGCGACCTTCTCGGTGGCACACCAGAGCACGCCGCCCTCGACGGGCAGACCGCCGAGAATGCCGGCGTCCTCAAGGGCCTTGAGGACGGCCTCTGCGCGGGGCAGAACCGTAACAAATTCATGGAAATATTCACCCTGATACTTCAGGCTGACGCCGGGCAGCGCGCACAGCGCGGCAGCCAGATAGTGCGCCTTGGACATGGACTGGCGGGCGGCCTCAGCCATTCCCTGCGGGCCCATGGCGGACATATACAGTCCGGCGGTCAGTGCGCACAGCGCCTGGTTGGAGCAGATGTTGGAGCTTGCCTTTTCGCGGCGGATATGCTGCTCACGCGCCTGGAGCGACAGAACAAAGGCGCGCTCACCCTTGCTGTCCTCCGTCTGGCCGACAATGCGGCCGGGCAGCTTGCGCATGTGCTTCGTGGTGGTGGCCATAAAGCCGAGGTAGGGGCCGCCATAGGACAGGGGCATACCCAAGGGCTGACCTTCGCCCACGGCAACATCAGCGCCGCATTCTCTGGGCGTCTTCATGATGGCCAGCGCGATGGGGTTGCAGCCCATGATGTACATTGAGCCGTTGGCGTGCACAGCCTCACCGATGGCTTCGGCGTCCTCAAAGAGGCCGTTGAAGTTCGGCTGCTGAATATAGACAGAGGCGACGTCGGGGGTGAGCATGGACTTGAGTGCCTCCAGATCGGTCTTGCCATCGCGGGTGGGGATGAGGCGCAGCTCATCGCCGGTGCCGAAGCAGTAGGTGCGGACGGTGTTGATGGTGTCCGGGTGGGAGGCAGCAGAGATCAGCGTGACGCGGCGCTTACGCTCGCGGCACATGGCAGCGGCCTCAGCAGCGGCGGTTGCACCGTCATAGACGGAGGCATTGGAGACATCCATACCGGTGAGCTCGCAGATCATGGTCTGATACTCAAAGATGGATTGCAGAATGCCCTGGCTCATCTCAGCCTGATAGGGGGTGTAGGCGGTAAGGAATTCTTCCTTGGTGGGGATATACTTGACAATGCTCGGGATATAGTGGTCATACGCACCGGCGCCGCGCAGAACCGTCGGGAAAACGCGGTTTTTTGCAGCCATTTCGCCCAGCTTGCGGCTGACCTCCAGCTCGCTCATGCCCTCGGGGATGTTGAGGGGGCGATCCAGATACATCTCAGCAGGCACGTCGCGATAGAGATCCCGGTAATCTTCCACGCCAACAACGTGCAGCATTTCCTGCCGCTCGTCGCGGGTGGAGGGGATATAGCTGGCCATGCTTAGCCCTCCTCAGCGCAGAAAGCCTGATACTCGTCAGCGCTCAGAAGCTTCTCCTCAGCAGTCACGTCCTTGACCTTGATGATCCATGCGCCATAGGGGTCGCTGTTCAGATCCTCGGGGCTGTCGATGAGGTTCTCGTTGACCTCGCAGACCACGCCGCTGACCGGGGAGATCAGGTCGGAGACGGCCTTGACGGACTCGACGTCACCGAAGCTCTCGCCTGCGAAGACCTCGTCGCCCACCTCGGGCAGGTTGATGAACACGACATCGCCCAGCGCGTCCTGTGCAAAGTCGGAGATGCCGACAACGGCCACGCCGTCCTCGGTCTTGAGCCACTCGTGATCCTTGGAATATCTCAGTTCAGCAGGAAAATTCATTGTAGTTACCTCCAGATAAAAATTGTTGTGGATTTGTTATATGTGAATTCGTTGCACAGGGCAGGTTCGCCTGCCCTGTGCGGGAAATGCGGAACGCGGGAATTACAGGCCGATGGTAGCCGCAAAGCCGCCCATGATGTCGCGCATCTGCTCGTCGTTGAAGCAGTACTTCATGTCGGTGTAGTCAGCACGGAACTTGATGACCTCGTCCTTGACATTGGCGCCCTTGACGCAGTCTGCGATCAGACCGGCCAGCTTGCGGAACTCTTCCTTGCCGAAGCCGAAGCGCGTCATCTCATTGACACCCATGCGCAGTGCGCCGGAGGCGGTGAAGCCCTCCTCCTCGGGCGTGGCCTGATAGTTGACGATAATGTTGTTCTGCTCGAGTCTCTCTGCCACGGCGGGGCCCTGCGTGTAGCCGACCTTGACGATGACCTGATGCGTCTCGGTGTAGCCAATGGCGGGATCGCCGGCGACATCCATACCGGCCTCGGCCAGGCAGCGGGCGAACCACTTGGCGTTCTCGATGACGTTCTTCTGGTACTCGTCCTTGAAGGCGTTCATCTCATAGGCGGAGACAAGCTCTGCCAGCAGGGTGCCCAGGTGATGGTTGGAAACGCTGCCGGGGAAGGTGCGGGTCTGCATGGTCTCCCAGAGGCTCCACTTGAGATCCTCGGGCTTGTAGCTGACGCCGATGATGCCGCGCTGCGGGCCGAAGAAGGTCTTGTGGGTCGAGCCGGTCACGATCTCGGCGCCCTCTGCGAAGGGGTTCTGGAAGTGGTCACCGATCAGACCCAGCACATGCGCCATATCATACATGATGGTGGTGCGGATGCGCTGCTCGTTGACGAACTTGCGGATCTCGGCCACAGGCTCCTTGTGCAGAACCATGGACTTGCCGAAGATGATGAATTCGGGCTTGTAGCGCTCCAGCAGAACCTTGGTCGCCTCAACGTCGATCTTGTAGGGGTTCTCGGGAAGCACCGGGAAGTTGACGATCATCTGCTTTTCCGTGACGGGATCGGTTGCAACATAGTCATGCAGCGCGCCCATGGGCTGTGCGGAGAGGTGGCCGCCGCGGACGATGTGGTTGTTCATGATCCAGCCCAGACGCTGCGGCTGACGCTTGCGGTCTACGCGGTTCTTCCAGTCCATCAGAGCCGAGAAAACGGCGGTGTTGGACATCTGGCCGGAGGTGCAGCGCGTCTCAACCTGTGCAGCGCCGAGGAACTTGCGCATCTCGGCAGCCAGCAACTCCTCACAGGCCACGATGAACTTGGTGCCCTGGTAGTAGGGAATGTCGGCGTCGTCGAAGGCCTTCTGCTTCTTGTGCTCAGCGTAGCGGCCGCAGGGGTCGGAGACCTGAAGCAGACGGGTTGCGCGGGAGGGAGTCATTTCGGAGGGAATCAGGTTGATGCACTGCTCCTGACGCCAGACATGATTCTCAGCAGCCTTCGCAAAGAGCTCCTTTGCCTTGGTGACATAGTCCGGCTCCGCAGCGGGGGCAGTCCTGGTGGCTTCCTTGCAGAGAATCGGACGGGTGTAGGGAGGTGCGTCCTGACGCATATGGCAGGCGGTCACGACACCGGGGATGCGCTTGCCGCGGATGTCCACCTCAATCTCAAAGGCGGTGGCGACATGGGACTTCAGATAGGCAAGGCCGATGGAGCGCTTTGCGGAGCGATCGGTGATGACGGTTTCGATGCCGGTGCCCTCAGTCTCATAATAGGGAATCATGGTGCCGGAGGTGACATAGCCAAGCTCCTCGCCGGTGCGCGCATCAAAGATGGGGCAGCCGGCGCGCATCACGCCGCGACCGGTCAGGCAGATGGGCTGAATGCGGTAGGGCAGATCGGCAACTGCGGAGTAGTTGCGGTTCATGATCTTCTTCAGAGCCTCAAACTGCTTGAGCAGGGCGGCTCTGCCGACGAAATCGCCTTTCGCCTCGTTGAAGGAGACGGAGAACTTGGCCAGCGGAGAGGCATAGGCCTGAATCTGGCCACCGAGCTTGCATTCGCCCATTTCGTGGCCGTAGAGGGGCAGCGCAGCCTCCATACGCAGGGTGTCGCGTGCGCCGAGTGCGATGGGCTTTGCGCCCAGCTCAATGAGACGGTTCCAGAAGTAGACAGCGTCCTCGCTGTTGCAGTACATTTCGAAGCCGATGGGCTCACCGGTGTAGCCGGTCTTGGCGATGCGGACGGGTCTGCCCTCCATGGTCAGGGTGCCGAGCGAATTCTTGGCATTCTCACGCGTCAGCTCAGCGCCGCCGGAGAGGGTCATCAGGATATCCTTGGACTTGGGGCCCTGCACGGCGATGGCGGCGTACTGGGCGGAAACGTTGGTGATCTTGACATCGTACTTCTCGGCTTCCTTGCGCAGGTGAGCCAGATCCTTGTCGATGTTGCCGGCGTTGATGACCAGCAGGAACTTCTCCGCCTCGAAGCGGTAGAGGTAAACGTCGTCAATGACGTAGCCGTTTTCGTCGGGAATCAGCGCATACTGCGACTGGTTCAGATCCAGCGCCAGCACGTTGCTGGAAAGCACATGCTGCAGGAACTGCACTCTCTCGGGGCCCTCGATATCCAGACGGCCCATGTGGGAGACGTCGAAGATACCGCACTGGCTGCGGGTATACAGATGCTCGGCGACGATGCCACTGGGATACTGGATGGGCATTTCCCAGCCGCCGAAATCGACCAGCGTGGCGCCGGCGGCGACGTGTGCATCGTAAAGGACGGTACGTTTCAGTTCACTCATATACTGTTCTCCTTTTCGTGATTTGGAATGGGTTGGAAGGATGGACTGGGGCAGGGAAGCGGCAGCTTCCCTTAAAGTCCTGCTTTTTGCAGGATCGTGGGAACGTTCTTTTCAGCGCCAATGGCCATGATATGCACACCGCGGCAGCGACCCTCGGCGCGAATCTGCGCGATGAGCTCGGCAGCTAGCTCAATGCCAAGGCGGGCGGGCAGCCCCTTGACGCCGGTGGCCTTGCCTTCCTCGGCGGCAGCAGCCAGACGGTCGATCTGCTCCTGCGGGACGGCAATGCCGGGGACATTTTCATTCATGAAGCGCGCCATGCCTGCGGATTTCAGCGGGATGATACCGGCCATGATCGGCACATCAATGCCCGCGCGATCCACCGCATCCAGGAAGCGGTTCAGGCTGTCGCGCTCGAAGATGCCCTGGGTCTGGATATATGCGGCGCCTGCCTCGACCTTCTGGCGCAGCTTGTTGATTTGCAGCGCAAGCGGCTCGTAGACGGGCGTGACGGCGGCACCCTTGAAGAAGACCGGTGCGGAACCGGCTAGCGGATTGCCGCCGCAGTCTGTGCCGCTGGCCTCCATCTCGGAGAGCATGTGGAGAATGCCGACGGAGTCCAGATCGTAGACCGGCTTGCTGTCGCGGCAGTCGCCCACAACGGGGTGATCGCCTGTCAGCGCCAGCATCGTATCGATACCGAAGGCGGCGGCGGAGAGCATATCGGCCATGATTGCCATGCGGTTGCGGTCGCGACCGGTGACCTGAACAATCGGCTCCAGACCGGCCTGCTTCAGCTTGATGCACAGGCCGAGGGAGGAGGCCTTGAGACAGGCGGACTGCATATCCGTGACATTCACGCCATGGACGTGCCCCTTGAGCAGGGCGGCGGTTTCAAGCTGCTCCGTAAAGTCGCAGCCCTTCGGCGGAGCCATCTCCGCGGTGATGGCAAATTGACCGGCGGCCAATGCCTTTTGCAGCTCGCTCATGCCTTTTTCCCCCTTAAGTTAATGTGTCTGGGATAGGCCATGTCGCCGTGAGCCTTGTCGCGGCGCGTCTGGCCAAGCTTTTCCTCCTGGCCAATGGCGACCAGACGGTTGTAAATCTGGATCCAGGCGCAGTCATTTTCCGGGTTAACTTCGCATTTTCCGTTTTTCTGGCCACCGCAGGGGCCGTTCACCAGGCTCTTGGCGCACTTGGTGATCGGGCAGATGCCGCCGGTGCTGCCAAGGACGCAGTCGCCGCACATGCGGCAGTATTCGTGAAAAATGCCGACGCGCTCGACCTGACCGAGGAAGAGCGTGTTGTTGGCGGGATAGACCGGCAGTGTGACGTTGTCTGCAACGGTCTGGACGCCGTCGCCGCAGGCCAGGCCCACAACGGCCTCGGCGCCGCTGTCGCGCAGCACCTTCGTGTCCTTCTTCACCAGCATTTTGTGGCAGCATTCGTCGGGAAGCACTGTGGCAACCACCTCAAAGCCGCGCTCCTCCAGAAGCTGCTTCAGCTCAGCAAGCTCCTTCTCGCCGCCGGTCTGACAGGCGGCGGCGCAGTTGGCGCAGCCCACGAGGGCCACACGGTGCACACCCTCCAGCATGGACAGCAGCTCATCGAGTGGTTTTTTCTGTGTGATAATCATTGTAGTCTCTCCTTTCGGGGATAAAAAGAGGCACAAAGCGCCGCCACAGGCGCCTTGTGCCTCTGCATGTAATACCTGAGAGATTCCCTGCCGCGCGGCGGCCGGTTGCACCTTCGGTGTGCGGGCAGGCCGCACTCTACAGAGCATCGTCGTGGCCCGGTCCTTTTGCCTGAGAGTTTTTGCTTTCCCCTTCGGCGCCGTATCCGATCTCTCCCGAGCCAGTCATCCGATCCTTATGATGTGCTCAAATAAGGCTTCGTACACTTGGAGCATAGCACAGTGACAGCCCCCTTGTCAAGAATTATTTTGGGTATTTTTCCGCCGCAGAGCGGAAAAACGGCCGCCGCAGCAGTCCGGCCCCCCTTGGAGCGGGGCGTGCGGAAACATCCCGCTGCGTGTATTGCGTTTTTGCGCTGCGGCGGAAAAGAGACTTGCTATTTCCGGCGCTTTTCGCTACAATATGCGCGTAAGAAAGAGAGGAATGTCAGAATGAAAATCGGCTTTGATAACGATAAGTATTTGCAGATGCAGTCGGCGCATATCCGCCAGCGCATCGCGCAGTTCGGCGGCAAGCTGTATCTGGAATTTGGCGGCAAGCTGTACGACGATAACCATGCCTCGCGTGTGCTGCCGGGCTTCCAGCCGGACAGCAAGCTGCGTATGCTGCTGCAAATGAAGGATCAGGTGGAGGTGGTGATCGTCATCAACGCCGGTGATATTGAGAAAAACAAGGTGCGCGGCGATCTGGGAATCACCTACGATCTGGATGTGATCCGCCTGCTGGATATTTTCCGGGGCTTCGGCCTTTATGTCAGCAGTGTGGTGCTCACGCGCTACCATGGGCAGACGGCGGCAAAGGCCTTCCAGTCGCGGCTGGAGGGGCTTGGTGTGCGCGTCTATCATCATTATGCCATCGAGGGCTATCCCGCCGAGCTGTCGCATGTGGTCAGCGAGGAGGGCTATGGGAAAAACGACTATATCGAAACCAGCCGCGAGCTGGTGGTCGTGACGGCGCCCGGCCCCGGCAGCGGTAAGCTGGCGACCTGCCTGAGCCAGCTTTATCACGAGCATAAGCGCGGCATTCAGGCCGGCTATGCCAAATTTGAAACCTTCCCGATCTGGAATCTGCCCATCAATCACCCGGTCAATCTGGCGTATGAGGCGGCGACGGCGGATCTCAGGGATGTGAATATGATCGATCCCTTCCATCTGGAGGCCTACGGTGTGACGACTGTCAATTATAACCGCGATGTGGAGGCTTTTCCGCTGCTTGTGGCGATGCTGGAGAAGATTCTCGGTCAGTGCCCCTACCAGTCACCGACGGATATGGGCGTGAACATGGTCGGCAACTGCATTATCGATGATGACGCGTGCCGCGCGGCCAGCGGGCAGGAGATCATCCGCCGCTACTATACCGCCTGCTGCGATTACAAGCAGGGGAAAATCGGTGAGGAGGTCGTGCGTAAGCTGGAGCTGCTGATGAAGAAGGCCGGTGTGGACAGCAGTATGCGCCGCGTCGTGGGCGCAGCCATGCAGCGGGCGGAGGAGACGCAGCTTCCCGCCGCAGCGATGGAGCTGCCGGATGGACGGATTGTCACGGGACGTACCTCTGGGCTGCTGGGCGCCTGCTCTGCGCTGCTGCTCAATGCGCTCAAGGCGCTGGGAGACATCCGCGATGAGCTGCGGCTGGTTTCGCCGGTGGTAATCGGGCCAATTCAGCATTTGAAGGTCGATCATCTGGGCAACCGCAATCCCAGACTGCACACGGACGAGGTGCTCATTGCGCTGTCCATCAGTGCGGCGACCAATCCGACGGCAGAGCTTGCCATGGAGCAGCTCAGCAAGCTGCGCGGCTGCGAGGCGCATTCCTCCGTGATTCTTTCCGCTGTGGATGAGCGCACCTTTAAGCGCCTCGGCGTGAATTTGACCTGTGAGCCCCGCTACAAGGGCTGATGCAGTGAATATACCAGCACAGGCCCGGCCTCCCATGGGGGAGCGCCGGGCCTGTGCTGCGTTCAGATGTCGTATTGCGAATGGTAAAGCTCAGTGTAGAAACCCTGCCTTGCCAGCAGCTCGCGATGCGTGCCCTGCTCGACTACCTGCCCATTGCGCAGAACCAGGATGAGGTCGGCATCCACAATGGTCGAAAGCCGATGGGCAATGATGAAGCAGGTGCGGTCGTGCATCAGGTTATCCATGGCCTTTTGCAGCAGAATCTCTGTGCGGGTATCGACGTTGGAGGTCGCCTCGTCCAGAATCAGCAGCCGCCGGTCGGCAAGCATGGCGCGCGCAATGGTCAGAAGCTGCTTCTGGCCGCCGGAGAGGTTGCTCATGTCGTCACCGACAATGGTGTCGTAGCCCTCGGGCAGCGTGCGGATGAAGTGGTCACAATAGGCGCGGTCGCAGGCGGCGATGATTTCCTCGTGCGTGGCATCGGGTCTGCCATAGGCAACGTTGTTGGCAATGCTGCCGCGGAAAAGCCAGGTGTCCTGCAAAACCATTGCGAACTGGTCGCGCATTTCCTCGCGGGAGAGGGTCGCGGTGTCTATTCCGTCGATCAGAATGCGCCCGGCGTCCACGTCATAAAAGCGCATCAGCAGATTGACAATTGTGGTTTTGCCCGCACCGGTCGGGCCGACAATGGCCACATTCTGCCCCTTGCGGACGTTGATGTTCAGGTCGTGGATCAGCGGCGTGGCGGGATCATAGGAGAAATCAACGTGCTCGAAGCAGATGCGACCCTCTGCCGCGCCGGGGAGTCTGCCTGTGGCGTTCTGCTCCGGCTCCATATCCAGAAGCTGGAATACGCGCCGCGCTGCGGCCCTGGCGTGTTGCAGAGAGCCCATGCCATCTGCCAGCAGCTCAAGCGGCGACGAGAATTGCCGGGCATAGAGCAGGATGGTCACTACCACGCCGACGGAGCTGACCCGGTCATAGACCAGCAGCCAGCCGCCGACCAGACAGATGGCAATATAGGCCAGCGCGTTGGCGAAGGTGATGATCGGCCGGACGGCAGATTCGCTGAAGGTCGCCTTGACCTCAAGCGCCTGCTTGCGGCGGTTGATTTCGTTGTGCTTCTCCTGACTGTACTGCTCCAGATTGTAGGCCTTTGTGGTGGCAAAATTGGTGAAGGCCTCCTCCACATGCGCGTTGAGCTTGCCGCTCTCGGTGAACATGCGGTGATAGTGGCTGTCGCAGCGCTTGGAGATCAGCGTGGAAAGGAGGATGGACAGCGGCGCCAGCGACAGCACGAGAAGCCCCAGCAGCGTGTTTTCCCGCAGCATGGCCACGGCGATGGCCGCGATTTGCAGGAAGCCCGACATCAGCGTGTCCACAATCTGGTGAATATAATTGCCCAGAGTGGAGACGTCGTCGGTCATACGGGAGAGTATGTCGCCCACCGGGGTCTGATCGACATAGCGAACGGGAAGCTGGCGAATCTTGTCGGAAATACGGATGCGCAGATTGCAGGTGAAGTAGTGGCTGACCACGCTGTTGAGCAGATGCATTTTGAGATAGCTGAGGAGACTGTAGGCGGTGTAGACGCCAAGCAGCGTGCAAAGACCCGGAATCAGCCCTGCCAGCGGGCTGCCCGGCTCAAAGTAGTAGAGCGTGTCGATCAGATCGCCCAGGATGCTCGGCCCGATGACGCCGCAGACAATGGTGGCGGCGCTGAGCAGACAGGCCAGAAGCAGCCATTTCCAAATCGGCCGGGCTTCCAGCAGAAGGCGGGAGAGAAAGGGCTCCCGCTGCCGCGGCTTCTGTTTCATTTGCTGCCACCTCCTGTCTGTGAGGCAAAGATTTCCTGATAGATTTTGCATCGGCTGAGCAGCGCCGCGTGCGTGCCGAAATCGGCCAGACGGCCGCGCTCCAGAACGTAGATGCAGTCGGCATGCATGGCGGAGGTTACGCGCTGCGTCACAACGAGCTGCGTCCGCCCGGCGGTTTTTTCGTTCAGCGCGCTGCGCAGATGCTTCTCTGTCAGGAAGTCCAGCGCGGAAAAGCTGTCGTCAAAAATATAGATAGGGACATCCCGCACGATGGCGCGCGCGATGGAAAGACGCTGCTTCTGTCCGCCGGAAAGATTCTTGCCGGCCTGACGGATTTCGTGCTGCATACCACCCTCGCAGCCGGCGATGAAGTCGGAAAGCTGCGCGATGCGGGCAGCCTCCTCCAGCTCAGCGTCGGTGGCATCCGGCTTGCCCATGCGGATATTTTCCTCGATGGTGCCGGAATAGATGGCCGCCCCCTGGAGCACGGCGCTGATTCCGGCGCGCAGCGAATGCTTGCTGAGCGCTGTGGCGGGCACGCCGTCAAAGCAGATCTGCCCCTGTGTTGGGGTGCGGAAGCCAAGCAGCAGGGCGATGAGTGTGCTTTTGCCGCTGCCGGTGCCGCCGATGATGGCAATTCGCTGCCCCGGGCGGATGTGCAGGGAAATGTCCTCCACGGCATTTTCCTCGCCGCCGTAAGAGAAGCTGACATGCTCGAAGCGGATGTCGCCGCTGAGGGTAATGCTGCGGCCGGTGCTGCTGTCGCCCATGCCTTTGGCTTCAAAAATCTGTCCGATACGCCCGGCGGCGACCTGCGCATGGGGGTACATAATCACAGCGAAGGAGGCGGTCATCAAGCTGTTCATGACCAGACTGATGTACTGAATGATGGCGAGAATGTCACCGGCGCCGGCGCTGCCGATCCCGGCCGAGAGACGCTGGGCGCCGAACCAGACGATGAGCACCACGGCCAGATTCAGCAGCAGCGAGGACAGGGGCGTCAGCAGTCCCATGGACACATTGGCGCGGATGATGTTGTCGGCCATGACGTGTGTGGCCTCCGCGATGCGCGCCTGCTCACGCGGCTCGGCATGAAAGGCGCGGATGACGCGAATGCCGCGCAGACGCTCACGCATGATGGCGTTCTGCTTGTCGATATAGAGGTCGGATTTGTCCCAGAGGGGAAGCACCCTGCGCCCGATCAGGATGACGGCCGCAAAAATAAAGGGGATGAAGAAAAGCAGCACCAGCGACAGCGTGACATCCTTGCGCAGAGCCAGCACCGTGCCGCCAATGAACAGCAGCGGCACGGAGGCAACGGAGCTGCACAGCATCAAGGCAATCCAGGAAACCGTTTCCACGTCATGCGTGGCACGGGTGACCAGTGCGGCGGTGCCCATGGCACCGAATTCCTCAAAGGAGAAGGTGTTCACCTTGCGGAAAATGTCTGCGCGCAGATCGGCGCAGAAGGCAGAGACAACGCGGGTGCTGAGTCGGATGCCCAGCAGCAGCGCCACCAGACTGGTGGCGGCAACGACGAGCATTTGTGTGCAGCAGCGCAGGATGTAGGCAAAATCCTGCCCGCGCACGCCCTTTTCTAGAATGTCGGACATCAGCGTCGGCAGCAGCAGGTCGCAGAGCGTGGACAGCGCCAGCAGCAGCGCCGCCAGCAGCAGCCTGCCCACATAGGGCTTGAGATAGGTCAGTATTCGTTTCATAGTGTTCCGTCCTGCGTTTTCTGATCTGTTTTGGCTTATTCTATCATAAGCCACGTTGGAAGAAAAGGTTTCGAGAAAAAATAGTGTACTTTTGCATTTAAATTGAGTATAATGGGAGAGATTCAATTCCGCCGCGCAGACGGCGAAAGGAAGGTGCTTCCATGACAGAACTTCTCCTGCGGCTGTTTGTCCGCGACTATCGCCAGACGGAGCAGCCGCGTGTGCGCGCCGCCTATGGCAAGCTGGCAGGTGTGGTGGGCATTGTCTGCAATCTGCTGCTCTTTGGCGGGAAGCTTGTGGTCGGCCTGCTTGCCGGCGCAGTTTCCGTCACGGCGGATGCCGTGAACAACCTGACCGACGCCTCATCCTCTCTGGTCACGCTGCTTGGCTTTAAGCTGGCAGAGCGACCGGCTGACGAGGAGCATCCCTATGGACATGCCCGCATGGAGTATCTGTCCGGCCTGGCGGTGGCAGCGCTGATTCTTCTTATTGGCGCAGAGCTGGCCAAAAGCTCTGTGCAGAAAATCCTCCATCCGCAGGCGGTCGAGCTGTCCGTGCTGACCGTGGCGGTGCTGTTGGGTTCCATGCTGCTCAAGCTCTGGATGTCGCTGTTCTGCGGCAGACTGGGCAAACGCATCGCCTCAACCTCCCTCCGGGCAACGGCGGCCGACAGCCGGAATGATGTCATTTCGACGGCGGCGGTGCTGGTGGGTCTGCTGCTCGGTCACTTCTTTTCCCTCAACATTGACGGCTGGATTGGTCTGGCGGTGGCACTGTTCATCCTCTGGTCGGG
>CAYXIN010000024.1:0-24349 GCA_964465395.1 uncultured Oscillospiraceae bacterium
GCATAGGTCGAAAACTGTGTGCCAAAGTCCGGGTCAAAGCCTTCGACCGCCTTCAGAAAGCCGAGGCAGCCCAGCTGATAAAGATCCTCCGGCTCCACGCCGCGGCCAAAATAGTGGCGGGCGACCGACCAGATCAGCCCTGTGTTCTGCACAAGCAGCGCCTCGCCTGCCTGGCGGTCACCCGCTCTGGCGCGTAACAGCAGCGCCGTATTATTCTCCTGGGTCATTTTTTCCCGCTGCGCCGGACAATGCGGCGCTTCATATGTACCGTTGTCCCCTTATTCGGGACAGAGCTCAGGCGGAATTGCGTCATGAAGCTTTCCATGATAGTGATTCCCATTCCGCTGCGTTCCTCCCCGCCCGTTGTAAACATGGGCTTGCGCGCCTGCTCCACGTCCGCAATGCCGCAGCCCCGATCCCGAATCACAATATCCAGCACATTGTCCTCCAGGATCCGCGCCTTCATGGTGATGGGGCCAATGCGATCCGGATAGGCATGTACAATGCAGTTGGTCACCGCCTCGGAGACTGCGGTCTTGATATCCCCCAGCTCGTCCAGCGTCGGATCAAGCTGCGCCGCAAAGCAGGCAATCGCTGCGCGGGCGAAGCCCTCGTTGGAGGATTTGCTGGGAAATTCCAGCGACATATAATTTCCCCCCTTCATGAGCGGCACTCCTCCTTGATTTCAGCTATTTTCTCAATTCCGGCTGCGCGCAGCACCTTATATGGCTGCGGCGGTATGTTTTGCAGCAGCAGTCTGCCACCAATTGCGCTGATGCGGCGCATTGCGGAGATCACAACGGCAATCCCGCTGGAATCCATAAAGCTCACATCCCGTAAATCCAGAATGCAGCGCAGTGGAAGATAGACATCAATTTTCTCTGCCACGGTCTGCATAATTTCCCGCGCGGCGTGATGGTCAATCTCCCCACCCAGCGCAATGGTAAGTTGCCTGTCCTGTACAAAGCTCGTCAGATTCATGCCTCGACTCCTTCCCGATAAAAACTGAACGCACACGGTGAATCCGTGTGCGTTCAGTATAGCGCAGGGAATATGCGGCGTCTGTCGAAATCGCCGCCCTGCGGGAATTATTCTGCGAACCAGCGCTGACTTGGTCTGCGGATGTTGGATAATCGGGGCGTGAGGTAGTCCGGCGTCATGCCCTCGACCAGGATTTCAACCGCCTCAATCCCTTCCAGCTCATACATGGCGGCAATCACCGCGCGAACTGCCAGCAGCTCCTCCTGCTCGCTGCGTCCCTCCGGCAGAAACTCACCGGTCAGGTCTACGGTACAGACACCATGCTCCACACGCAGCGAAAGCAGCTTCGTTCCCTGCGGAATATGGTTTTGGATTCCGTCCCGACCTGTGTAGGCAATCATCGCGTTGAGCACAAGCGTCTCCACCCCGATGCCCTCCTGCGGCTCCAGGCGGCGGGGAATGGCGACCAGCGTTCCATCCGACGACGCCGCATACAGCGTCACATCAAGCGATTCCGAGCCCGATGCTGCCGCCAGCAGGCTCTCGTCGCGCACCAGGCCGGCATCCAGTGCCAGCAGACCAAGCTGTTGCAGAGGGGCACCCGCCACATAGAGATCAACCGTGTGAATCTCCGGCAGCTCCGTCAGTGAATTAACAATGGAATAGACTGCCATCCGCGCAGCCACAAAGCTTTGGGGCATATGGCTGACAAACTGCGATGAGAGGTCTACCGTACACAGGCCGTTTTCCAGCCGCAGACTCAGCAACGTGGTTCCCTGCGGAATAGAGCTGTGCTCCTGGCCGATTGCCTGCGCATTCAGAAGCTGGCTGACAATGTGCGCCGCCTTATCCTGCGGACTCATGGCGCTGACGGTCTGTCGCTGGCGAACCAGATAGCGCAGCGATTCATCCGGAAAATAGAGGATGATCTCCTCCTGCGGATTGAGCGCGCTGTCCCAGAGCAGAATGTCGCTTGAGGTGAGAACCGTCGCCTCCTCACTGCCCGGCAGCAAAACCGACACACGCAGCACATCCGGCAATTGCAGCAGCGTGCGGGTAAGGCATGTGCAAAGCACAGAGCGCTCCACCGCAGAAAGCAGCGACGCCTCTCCCGCGAACACCAGCACGGCCGCAACGCCCTCCCGTCTGGCCTCTTGCAGAACCCATGTCGGCGGAACAGGCTGACTGGCCCCCGGCTCCGGCTCCGTTGCAAGATACTGGCTCAGCAATTCCAGCAGCGAAACCTTTTCCGGATTCAGGGAGACCGTCTGGGCAAAAAGCGGTCCGGTCTCCGTTCCATAGCCATTCCCGTCTGCGCGATAATAAAAAACAAAGGGAGAGTCGATCTCTCCGACGCCGCTTGCGCAGGCGCTCAGCAGCAGTGCCGTCACAAGCAGCAAAAGCAGCAGACGTTTCATAGCTCCTCCTGAAGTGCAAAATATGGAAAACGCACCGTAAAGATGCTGCCCGGCTCCGGCTCGCGGCCGTCCGCAGTGATGCTGCCATAGTTCCGCTCCACCATGGTATGCACAATGGACAGCCCCAGCCCGGAGCCGCCCGCTGCGCGTGAGCGCGCCTTATCCACGCGATAAAAGCGCTCAAAAATATGCGCTCTGGCCTCTTGCGGAATACCGCTGCCGTTGTCCGAGACGGTCAGCACCACATCCTCCCCTTCCCGGAACAGGCACAGGCCGACCCAGCCGCCATCGTGATTATACTTAATCGCATTCTCCGTCAGGTTGAAAACAATCTGATAAAAATCATCCTCCACACTCAGGAGGAAGCACTCCTCCTGCAAGGTCTCCTCCATGCGGATTGCGCGCAGCTTCGCCAGCGGGCGCAGCATCCGCAGCACCTTGCGTACCGTTGGGGCGGGGTCGATAATCTCCCGCTCCTCCTCCACGTCGCTGTCCAGGCGCGTAAGGGTCAGAAGCTTCTGCGACAGGCGGCCCAGGCGATCCGCCTCGCGGCCGATATCCCCGACAAATTCCCGCTGCGTTTCCGAATCCATCTCATTTTGCAGCAGCGAATCCGAGAGCAGCTTAATGGAAGCCAGCGGGGTCTTAAACTCATGCGAGGCATCCGAAACAAAGCGGCGGCGTCTTTCCTCCGAGGCATTCAGGCGCTCGGCCAGCTCATTAAACTCCATTCCCAGCCGCGCCAGCTCGTCGCGCTGGTGAATCTCAATTTTCTGGCTGTAATCGCCGTCGCGCATCATCTGCACCGAATGCAAAATCTTTCGCAGCCGCCCAGAAAAGGCAATGGAGAAGAAGGCAGCAAAGAGCACAATAGCCGCCTCAAGCGCCAGAGAAATGCGGAAAATGTTCGTTTGCAGCGCCGCAATCAGCGCGCCCTGATCCGTGTTATACTCCATCAGATAAACGGCGCCAAGCAGCTTCCCGTTTTGCGTCACCGGCATGGCCGCATGGCTCTCAACCGCAGCGTCAGCATATCTTCCGTAGAACACATCCGCGCCCTCCAGCGCCGACACCAGCTCCGGAAAGAGCACCAGCCGATCCTGCGCATTGCCAACCGGCAGAGAGTCATACAGCGCGTAGCCCGCCGCATCTGTGACAATAATCCGCGTCGCCTGCAAATCATGCAGCGAAAGCATCGCCTGCTCTACCTTTTCCGCAGAGAGATTATCCAGCTCCAGCAGGGCGGCAGAAATCAGTTGTGCCTTGGCCTCCAGCGCCTCCTGCTCACTTTGAAAGGTCATCCGGCGGATCGTATCAGGGGCATACAGGTTCAGAAACAGCAGCACGGCAGCCGTAATCAGAATACAGGCCAGCGCTGAGCGAAAATGCGAGCTGCTGGGCAGGAGGCGCAGGCGTCCATTACGCTTTGAAATAGTACCCAACTCCCCACTTCGTCAGAAAATACTCCGGCGCAGAGGGCGCCGTCTCCAGCTTTTCGCGGATGCGGCGCATATGCACATCCACGGTGCGGATATCGCTTCGGTATTCATAGCCCCATATGCTGTCAAGCAGCTTTTCGCGCGAATAGACGCGGTTGGGATTCCGAATCAGCAGCTCCACCAGGTCAAATTCCCGCGCAGTCAGCTCCACTGCGACACCGTTTTTATACACATTGCGCTCCTGCGCATCCACCGTCAGCGCGCCAACCGTGATACGGTCGCGCTGCGCGGTTCCGCTGCCGCTTCGCCGGAGCAGCGCGCGGATGCGCGCCTTCAGCTCCAGAATGTTGAAGGGCTTTGTCAGGTAATCATCCGCGCCATAGTCAAAGCCAATCAGCTTATCCATATCCTCCGTCCGCGCGGTCAGCATGATAATCGGCACATCCGAAAACTCGCGGATACGGCGGCAGGCCTCCAGGCCATCCACCTCCGGCATCATAATATCCAGCACAATGAGCCGCACCTCGGGATCATGCGCCAGCTCAATTGCCTCGCGGCCATTGCATCCGCTGACCACCTGATACCCATCGTTCTGCAAGTTGAAGCGGATTCCCTTGACCAGCAGCTCCTCGTCATCGACCACCAGAATTTTCATTGCTTTCCTCCACTGTAATATACGCAAGAAGCTGCGCAAGGCGCTTCTCTCCAATTCCCGGCACCGCATCCAGCTCCTCAACGCTGGCAAACGGACCATTGCTCTGCCGATAGCGGATGATATTCCCCGCAAGCGTTTCTCCGATGCCGGGCAGCGCCATCAGTTCCTCCTGCGTCGCCGTGTTAATGTTGAGCAGGGGCGCCTGCGGCTGTGCGGCTTTCTCCGAGGCAGTGGGCGTCGGCAGCCCCGTCGTGCTGCGCGGCTGTGCGGTCTGCGTTGGGGCTGTGAGAATCGTAACCTCACCCGTTTCCTGCGATGTCCCCAGAAAATAGCCGCCGCAAAAGCTCAGGAACAGCAGTGGAAGCAGCAGAAGAAGGTACTCGGCTCGTTTCATGGCTTTTTTTCCAACTCCGTTGACATAATCGGCATTTTTGCTATAATAGTATACGTTCCGGAATATTATAGCACAGCTCTGCCGCCTGCGGCAAGCCGCTCCGTCTGCTTTTGGAGGATATTTATGAAAAAAGTCAAATTGCTGCCCCTGACCCTGCTGCTCTGTCTGCTGCTCTCGCTCTGCGCATATGCGAGCCCGACGGATTCCTCCGCCGACACCGATGCCCCGGAGAGCAGCAGCGCTCCCACGGAGACCGACCAGACAGAGACCCCGACCGCTGAGCCTGTCGCTCCGACTGTCCGCATTCCGGACATTCCCTCCGCATTAACCGAGATTGATCTGGTCGAGGACTTTGCCAGCAATGCAGGCGCTGCCGCCCTGATTGAGATCAACACCGGTACACTGATCTATGGCAAGGAGATCGACAAGAAAATTTACCCTGCCAGTCTGACCAAAATCATGACCTGTATGCTGGCACTTGAATATGGCAATCCGGATGACATTCTGACCGTTTCCGCTACTGCGCTGGAAAATCTCAGCGAATATGGCAGCACCGCCGGACTGGTTGAGGGCGAGGGGCTCTCGCTGCGTGAGCTGCTGTACTGCATTATGGTGTCCTCCGCCAACGAGGGCTGCAACGTCATCGCAGAGTACATCTCCGGCTCCGTTGACGATTTTGTCGTGCTGATGAATCAGACCGCTGCGGCTCTGGGTATGCACGGCACGCATTATCAGAACACCCACGGTCTGCACGATGAGGCGCACTACACCACCGTGCGCGATCTGAGCATCGTTGCCCGCTGGGCGTGGAGTCACGAGGATTTCCGCGAGTTTGCCACCACAACAAGCCACACCGTCCCCGCGACAAACAAGTCCGAGGAGCGCTATCTGCACACAACCAACTATCTCACCAGCAACAGCTATGTCACCAGCTACTACTTTTCCAAGGCTGCCGGCATCAAAACCGGCTTCACAACGCCGGCCGGCGGCTGCCTGATTTCCACCGCCACGGATAACTCCATCAGCGTTATGACGATCGTCACCGGTTGCAGCACGGACTATGATGAGGACGGCGAGGTCGTTGACTCCCGCTTCATCGAAACCCGGCGGATGATGGAATATGCGCTGGAGCACTTCTCCTATGTTCAGGTGCTCTCTGACACCGTCATGGTTGATATGCCCTCTGTGCGCTATGCCAAGGGGCGTGGCAACGTGGTGGTGCGCGCGGCGGACAACGTCAGCGTTCTTCTGCCGGACACGGTGGACACCGCAAAAATTGTCCAGACCGTCCACTACGACGCGGAGCTGGAGGCTCCTCTGACCGCCGGACAGGTGGTCGGAACGGTGTCGGCCACATACGAGGGTGCTGTGCTTGCCACCTGCGACCTTGTGACAATCACCGCTGTCGAGCGCTCGGAGGCTGCCTATGCCGCTGAGCAAACGCAGCAGGCGGTTGCCAAAACCACCCATTCCATGCTGCGCTACTGGTATTTTACGATTCCCCTTCTGCTGCTTCTGCTGCTGGCTGCAGTGATTCTGATTCTGCGTGCCATCAATATCCGCCAGGCCAAAAAGCGGCAGGCCCGGCGCAAGCGTGAGCAGGAACGGAGGGCGCGCCATGAGTGAGCTTACCGCATTGCGCGAACGCTGTCAGCGCTGCACCGCCTGCCCCCTCGCGCGCACACGCCATCAGCTCGTTTTCGGCGTCGGGCCGGAGCAGGCCGACATCGTCTTTGTCGGGGAGGGTCCCGGCCAACAGGAGGATTTGCAGGGCGAGCCCTTCGTCGGTGCCGCAGGGCAGCTTCTGGACGAAATGCTGAACATCATCGATCTGGGGCGGCATAACTGTTATATTACAAACATTGTAAAATGCCGCCCGCCGCAGAATCGCGATCCCATGGAAGCCGAGCAGGACGCCTGCATTGGCTATCTCCAGCAGCAGCTTGCGCTGCTGCGGCCGAAGATCATCGTCTGTCTGGGAAGAATTGCCGCCATGTGTCTGATTCGTCCGGACTTTCGCATCACGCGGGAGCATGGTCAGTGGTTTATGCGTGACGGCGTTGCCATCACCGCATTTTATCATCCCTCTGCGCTCCTGCGCGATGTGCACAAGCGCCCGGAGGCCTTCGCAGACCTTCTGTCTCTGCGCAGCAAGCTGAATGAGCTGAAATGCCGGATATAAAAACACGCTGCCGATTCGTTCAAAGCGAACCGGCAGCGTATTTTTTATGGCTGTGCATATTGCTCGGTCTCTGTCACACACTGCGTTTTGAGCCGCTCCACCAGCGCTTGCAGCGCATCGACCGTATGCGGCCGGGTATCGCCGCCAACCAGAACAAGCATCAGGTCGTCGCCAACGCTGAGCTGACCTTCATTCAGCCAGACGCGCACATAATATATCCCTGCAAAGCGGTAAGCCGCCTCCACAGCCTGCTGCACAGCAGCAGGGTCGCTGGAAAAATACATTCCACCAACCGGCGGCGCGTCTGCCGCGTCGCGCACCTGTGCCCGCGCCGTTGCCCGCACAACCCCGTTATGGGTCAAATACATGCCAATCTGCGCTGCATTGGGCTGGCGCTTTGCCTCGCGCAGCCAGGCATCCAGCGAGGGCATGGCCTTTCCCCGCGGCGCAGCATCGGCAGCGCAATCGGCGCTGCCCTCACTCTGGAGCATTTGCAGCCCATGCCGAATCGGGTCGAGCACCGCAAGCAGATTTTCCTTCGCTGCCCTGGGGCTGCCCGGCAGGTTGACAATCAGGCTCCTGCCGCGAATGCCCGCCATGCTGCGCGAAAGGCACCCCCGCGGCGTGATTTGCAGGCTTGCCGCGCGCATGGCCTCCGGGATGCCCGGCGTCAGCCGTTCCAGAACCGCCAGTGTCGCCTCCGGCGTGACATCGCGGGGCGAAAAGCCCGTTCCGCCGGTCGTCAGAATCAGCGCCGCACCAAGCTGGTCTGCACATTTGCGCAGCGCAGCCTGAATTTGCTCCGCCTCATCCGGCACCAGCGCGGTATGGAGAATCGAATAGCCGTTCTCACGCAACAGCGCACACAGGGCAGGGCCGCTCTCATCCTCGCGCCTGCCCCGGTAGCCCATATCGCTGACCGTAATCACTGCGGCTGTTCTGTTCATTCTGCCACCTCCCTGAAATAATCTCCGTGCTCACCGCCCGTTTTTTCCAACAGGCGGATGTCTGTGATCGTCATATCGCGCTGCACTGCCTTGCACATATCATAAACCGTCAGCGCAGCGGCACTGACCGCTGTCAGCGCCTCCATCTCCACACCGGTTCGCCCAACGCAGGAAACCTGCGCCTCAATTTCCACTGTCCGGCGCGCCTCGTCCAGCCAAAGCCGCAGATCAATGCCATCCAGCGCAACCGGGTGACACATAGGAATCCACTCCGGCGTTCGCTTCGCGCCCATGATGCCGGCAATCTGCGCAACGGTGAGCACGTCACCCTTTCGCAGTCCGCCGCTGCGCAGCAGCTTCATGGTCTGCTCATTGACGCACACGCGTCCCGCCGCGACCGCACAGCGCCGGGTTTGGGTTTTTTCCCCGACATCCACCATGTGCGCCCGCCCCTGCGCATTAAAATGTGTAAAATCCTGCATAGCTCAACCTCCAATCTGGTGCATCCGCCGCCCGGTTTCAACCGGCGCGCAGTTTGCGGTGTGTCTCTGCGGCTTTGCGGCAATTGCGGCGCGGAACTGCGCCAGCATTTCCTCCCGTCCCAGCCCCTTGAGCGGATATTCCGCCGCGGAAAGCAGGCAGGGCTTCAATTTTCCATCGGCGGTCAGGCGTAGGCGCGTGCATTGCGCGCAGAAGCAGTCGCTCATCGGGCTGATCAGACCCACTCGCCCCTGCGCCCCGGGCAGCCGAAACAGGCGCGCCACGCCCCCATCCGGCTCACAGGGCTCCAGCGCAGGCAGCCGCTCCAGCACTGTCCGGCAAGGCAGATATGCCGCCGGGCCAAGCTCCGCCCCGTTTTCAATCGGCATCAGCTCAATGAAGCGCACATCCAGCGGGTAACGCTGCGTCAGCTCCGCAAGCGGCACAATTTCATCGTCATTAAAGCCGCCAATCAGCACCACATTCAGCTTCACCCGCTCAAAGTCCGCCGCAAGCGCAGCCTCAAGCCCGCGCAGCGCCAGAGGCAGCGCGCCGCCGCGCGTAATATAGGCGTATTTGTCCGCATTCAGCGTATCCAGGCTCAGATTGATGCGCCGGACGCCCGCCTGACGCAGCGCCGCTGCCAGCGGCGGCAGCAGAATGCCGTTGGTCGTGAGACACAGCTCCCGGATTCCCGGCACCGCCGCAAGCCTGCGGCAAAGCGCCGTCAGACCCGGCTTACCCAGCGGCTCGCCGCCGGTAATCCGCAGCTTATCCACCCCCAGAGAGGCCGCCACCTCCACCGCCAGCAGCATTTCCTCCTGTGTCAGCATCTCACTGTGCCTCCGCTTGTAGGCGCCTTCTTCGGGCATACAGTAGCGGCAGCGCAAATTGCACAGCTCCGTCACCGAAAGGCGCAGATAGTGGATGCGTCGTCCAAATCCATCCTCCATGGCTCAGTACCGTCCAAAGCTGCAATTGGGCCAGTGACAGGTCTTACAAAGCTGGCAAAGCCCACCGGCGTCCAGCCCCAGCAGTTCCTCCCGGGTCAGCCGGTCTGCTGCAAAAATCTGCGGCAGAAGCACATCAAAAGTCGTCGTCGGCAGGCTGATCGCCGCACCAGGCACACCAAGAATGGGGATTTCCTCCAGATAAGCCACCAGCGTCATATTGCCCGGCTGCGCCGGCAGCCCGTGCGTCACAATCTGCGCACCCAATCTGCGTATGGCCGTCGGGGTCAGGTCATCCGGATCGACAGACATGCCGCCGGTAAAAATCAGAAAATCCGCCCCGGCTGCCAGGTGCGCCCGTGCAGCGCCGACAATCATCTCCAGATCGTCATCGCAGATTGTCACACCCACCAGCTCCGCCGGATACTGCCGCAGCTTGCCCCGCACAACCGGCTCAAAGCGATCCTGAATGCGGCCGCTGTAAATCTCAGAGCCGGTAATCACCACACCCACGCGGCGCATCTGATAGGGGCGCAGGCGGAACAGCGCCCGCCTACTGCACAGCGCCTCAGCCTGCAAGATCTGCGTTTCCTGCGTCACGAGCGGGACGATGCGCATCGACGCCAGGCGCACCCCGGCCTCCACCGGATAATGATCCGGCAGAGAGGAAATGGTGATGTCACCAATGGCGTTGATCTGTCGCAGGAGCGCACGATCGACCCGGAACATGCCACGCCGGTCTGCCAGCAGCAGCACCTTTCCCTCCGACGGCTCCGTATAATGCGCGCCGTCAACCGGCGCCATCGCCGCCAGCCGCCGCGCGCAATCCTCCTCATGCAGCTCACCGGCCTCCGGCTCCCAGACGAACACCGTCCGTTTACCAAGATCCAGCAGGGCCGGAACATCCGCCTCAGTGATGATATGTCCGCGCCGGAAGGCCGCGCCCTTGAATCCGTCCCGCATGGCCGTGATGTCATGACACAGCTCCATGCCAATCGCCTGCTCCACCTGAACCTTTCTCATATTGGCCTTTTCTCCTTTTCTTATCCATAAAGCGGCAGCAGGCATTCACCCGGAAGGCTAAGCTCCAGCTCCTGCGCCTGTATTTCATTCCATCTGGCTTTCTCCACCGCGCAGACAAGGCTCTGCACTGCACCGGGCGGACGCAGATAGAGCGTGCAGGAGAAGGGCTCCTCCACTAGCTCCTCCACGCGGCAGCGCACACTCCCCTCGCCCGCGCCCAGGCGCACATCCCGCCGCCGGATGCCGACGGCGCAAAGGCCATCGCAGTCCTCCGGCAGACTGAGGGGCAGGTTCCAGTCCAGCGCCCACAGCGCGCCGTTGCGTCTGCCGACAGCGGAGATATTCTCGCAGCCGGTCAGACGCGCCGCGCTGCGCGTCTGCGGCGCGTTAAAGACGGTCTCCCGCTGATCCAGCCGGAGCACACATCCCTGCTCCATCAGCGCAATCCGGTCTGCAATGCGGAATGCCTCACGCCGGTCATGCGAGACAAAAAGCGCCGTGCGCCCAAACTGGCGCAGCACCTCGCGCAGCTCCCGCTCCAGCCGCATTCGCAGATGCGCATCCAGCGCGGAGAAGGGCTCGTCCAGCAGCAGCACCCGTGGCGCGGAAACCAGCAATCTGGCCAGCGCCACGCGCTGCTGCTGTCCTCCGGAAAGCTGCGCGGGATAGTGCCGCGCAAGCGGCGCCAGCTCAAAGCGCTCCATAATCTGCTCAGCCATTACGCTTCGCTCTGCCCGCGTCCCCCCGCACCGCACACCGGCACAGATATTCTGCTGAACCGTCATATTGGGAAAGAGCGCATAGCTCTGAAAAAGCAGACCCGCGCGCCGCGCCTGCGGCGGCAGATTGATTCGCCTTTTCGAATCGAACACCGTCTCACCGTCAATTTCAATCAATCCACGATCCGGGCGCTCCACCCCGGCGATGCAGCGCAGAGTCATGCTTTTTCCGCAGCCGGAGGCGCCCAGCAGCGCCAGCACCTCATTCTCCGCGGCAAGCTGCACACGGAGCTGAAATCGACCCAGCGTTTTCTCAATATCAACCCGGATGGACATTTGCCTTCCTCCTCTGTCGTTCTGTTCGTTCCAGAAGATTGACCGCCAGCAGCACAACGAAGGAAATCGCCAGATTCACCAGCACCCATCGAAGCGCGCCCGCATCCTCATTGGTGCGCCAGAGCTGATAGACCGTTGTGGAAATGGTGGCTGTTCGCCCGGGCGTATAGCCGCAGAGCATACTGGTCGCGCCATACTCGCCCAGCGCACGCGCAAAGGAGAGAACCGTCCCGGCCAGGATACCCTGTCTGCAACAGGGCATCCGAATGCGCCAGAAAATATAGGAATTGGAGAGTCCCAGGGAACGCGCCGAATCGGCCAGCGTTTCGTCAAACGCTTCAAAGGCCCCGCGCGCTGTGCGGTACATCAGAGGGAAAATGACCACCACGGTGGCAAAAATCGCTGACCACCAGGTCATTGTCAGCTTGACCCCCAGCGCTTGCAGGAAGAAGCTGCCAATGGCCCGTCTGGGTCCCAGCAGCCGCAGCAGCAGATAGCCCACCACGGTCGGCGGCAGCACAAGCGGCAGCGTCAGCAGCACATCCAGCAGGCCCTTGAGCCAGCGCGGGGCACGCGCAATGTAATACGCCGCCGCGATTCCCAGAAAAAAGACCGCCAGGGCGCTGAGCGCCGCAATACGAACCGAGTTATAAAGTGGAAACCAGTCCACGCCCGCTCACCTCGCTCCTGTCCGTCCGCTTCTCAGCGCAGCGGCGTGAAGCCCACCGCAGAGAACACCGCAGCGGCAGCCTCCTGCGTCAGATAGTCCAGGAAAGCAGCCGCCTCCTGCGGGTGCTGCGAGTCCTTCAGAACGGCAGCAGGATAGATGACCTGACCGCACATCTCAGCCGTTGCCGTATCCACCACAGTCAGTCCGGCGGAGAAGGCATCCGTCTGATAGACAATGCCGCAATCGACCGTTGCCTCGCTGACCTGTGTGGCAACCTCCTTGACGTTGGAGCCATAGGTGATGCAGCCCGCTGCGGCCAGCGCTTCCTCTGAAAGTCCAAAGTATTGCAGCAGCTTCCGGGTGTATTGTCCCACAGGCACATCCGCATTGCCCATTGCAAGCACCACGCTTCCCGCCTCCAGACGCTGCGCCAGCGCTGCAAAGGAATGAAGCTGCGCCGGATTCCCTTCCGGTACCACAAGGGCAACGCGATTCTCCAGAAGATTGCACCTCGTCCCGGAGAGCACAAAATCCAGCCCCTCCGTATTGACCGCCGGGTCTGCGCTGCGATCGAGCTGATCCATCTGCTTCTGTCCGGCCGAAATAAAGAGATCGCAGGCCGCGCCCTCCTGAATCTGCGTTTTCAGTGTGCCGGAGGATTCAAAGCTCAGCACAATCCGCACATCTGTATGCTCGTCCATATAGCGCTGGCTCAGTTCCGTCAGCGTCTCCTGCATAGAGGCTGCCGCAAAAACGATCAGCTCTGTTTTTTGTTCCTCCGGCTGCTTGCAGCTCACTGTCATGCAAAGCAGCAGCGCCAGCGCTGCAAGAATACACACACACCGTTTCATTGTCCGTCTCCTTTTTTGATATTGGGCAGTCAGGCTGCCTGCTTCTCCCAGTTTACGGCAACAGGCAAAAAAAGTATGTTGCCAGAACAACTTTTTTCTGTTATAATCATACACAGCTTTCGTATGAAACAAATCCATTCCGGGAGTGTGATCTGCTTATGGTTGCACAGCTACAGCGCTGTCCCCTTTTTCACGATGTCCCTGCGGCGCTTCTGCGCGCAGAGCTGCTGCCACACGGCTCTGTGCGCGAATATGCAAAGGATGCGCTTCTCTTTTCGCCTCAGGAGCGTGTCGAGCAGCTTGGCGTTGTTCTCAACGGCTGCGTGCATCTGCTGCATCTGTTTCCGGACGGCAGCTACAGCCTCATGAGCGCCCTGCGCCCCGGGCGGCTCCTGGGCGCCGAGCTGATCTGCACCGGGACGCGCATTGCACCCTACCACGCGATTGCCGCAACGCCTGCGCGTGTGCTGCATTTTCCAGCCACACTCTTTCTGGAGCCGGGTACGCTGCCGGAGACGCTGCGGCAGCAGCTTTTGCGCAGCCTCCTGCGCCTTCTGGCCAATCAGAATGTGCAGAAGGAGTACCGCCTGGCCATTCTCGCGCAGAAGGGGCTGCGCCCGCGGATTATCACTTACCTCAGCATGCAGGCCGCAAAGCGGAATACCAACAGCTTCTCCATTCCCTTCTCCCGCGAGGAGCTGGCTGCGTTTCTGTGCGTCAATCGCAGCGCGCTGTCGCATGAGCTGAGCCGGATGCAGCAGGAGGGTCTGCTGACCTTCCGCAAAAATCACTTCACCCTCTCCGAAGCACTGCTGCCGCAGGAATAGCTTTCGGTCAGAATTGTGTCCTTTTCGGACAATCCCAGATTTTTGTCCCTTGTTCTCCGCACGCCTGACGGGTAAACTGGTGCTATGACAGCAAAAGGAGCGCAGCAGCATGAACAGCATGGATCGAATTCTGACAGAAGCAATGGTGCGAAAGGCCATTGCAGATATGGCGGACGCACCCGCGCGCAGCGCGCGCAATCTCGTGGAGCTTGGTCTGTTTTTTACCCGCAGCAGCTTTCAGAAGATGTTCCTCACCCGCCTGCATGACATTCTCCGGAATGAAGCCTCCCCTTATTATCGGCTTTTGCAGGACACGGTGCAGCATGTGGATCAGGAGCGTCTGCTGACCTTCAGCATGAATCTGGGCTATAATAGCTGCACACACGGCTCCAAAATCATCCGCCAGATTGAGCAGGCACAGCAATTTGATATTCCATGGTCTGTTTTTCTGGAGCTGCGGCAGGCTGCCAACCTGACGGCGCTGTATTCTCCCATCATTGACCAGGGCAAGGCGCTGGGAATCTACACCTGGTTTCTTCACTCCGCGCGGCATCATACTGCGCCGCTGGCGCTTGCTGCGGCGCACCCGGACTGCGCCTTCATTCTCTTTCTGGATGCCGATGAAATCGACGACAGCTTTCTGGCTCAGGCACAGCCGCTTGCGCAGCTTCTTCCCGTCGTTCGCAGCGGGCCGGGCGCGGCGGAGGCCTGTCGTCTGCTGCGCCAGCACCGTCTGCTCTATGCCCTGAGCCTGACCTATCACAGTGATGACGTTCCCAGCCTGCTCGATGGCACCTTTTTCCGCCAGGCAGAGCTGCTGCACCCGGCTTTTACCGCGGTGGTTGCCGCCGATGATTGCAGCGATGTGCAGCGGCAGCGCGTCTATCACGCGCTGCGTGAGGCGCGCGAGGCGCAGCATTTTTGCACAATTCCATGGGACTGTGTCTATGACACATGCAGCATTGACAGCGTCATCTCGCAGGACGCCTGCTCAGCCGGCTTTAACGCAGACGGCCAGCTTATCAGTCTCTATCACCTCTATCCACAGCCGACGTGCAATCTTTTCCGCCACAGTCTGCGCGACATTCTGCACTGCCACTTTCCCAAAGCCCCGCACAGTGAAGCTTAAGGCACAAGGCCTGCTGCGACAGCATTGTTCGCAGCAGGCCTTCCCCTTCTGCCCGCTGCGGAAGGGATTGACACCCATGCGCCACTGCGCTAAAATAGAGCCAGAGAAATACAAACAGGCGGGAGAATCAGAATGAAATCACACCGTGCTACACCTTCCTATTCCATGATGCCGGCGACCTCGCTGGGTCTTTGTGCCGTACTGCTCGGCTTTGCCGGAAACTTTCTCTATCACTATGGCTTTGCGGATCAGCACATCAGTCTGTTGCTGGGCTCCTCCATGGCGCTGGCCTGTCTGCTACAGCTTGCCGCAGCGGAGCTGGTCGCACGCAGCCGAAGGCTGACACCCTTCTCCGCCCTGCCGGGCATGGGCGCTGCGCTTCTGCTGGGCTGTCTTGCCATGCTGCTTGACGCTGCCGCAGCAGTCGCGGTTGCCGGACTCGCGCTGGCCAACACCATGCTGCAAGCCCTGCCTGGCATGGTCAATGCCATGGGAATGGAGGCGGTCGAGCGCGGCTCCGGAACCAGCTTCAGCGCAGCGCGCGGCGTTGGCTCCATCGGCTATGGACTGATGGCGCTGGTGACCGGCCTTGCTGTCCGGCAGCTTGGCCTCTCCTCCATCGCCATTCTCGGCGCGCTTTTGACGCTCCTGCTCCTTGCAAGCGCAGTCTGGTTCCGGCACTGCACCGAAAGCGGGCGCGCCCCGGCTGCATCCGTGCAGCAGAAGCCGCGCGGCAGCTTCCTGCGGCAGCATCCGCGCTTTGCGCTGTTTCTTCTGAGTGCTGTGCTGCTGGGTGTGGGACACAATCTGGGCTGCAACTTCATGTTCCAGATTATTGCCGCAAAGGGTGGCGGCGCCACGGAGCAGGGAACGGCAACCTTCATTGCTGCGATTGTGGAGCTACCGGTCATGTTTGGCTTTCCGCTGCTGCTGAAGCGGATGCGCTGCGCGCGCTGGCTCTGCCTGAGTACACTATTTTATGTGATAAAGCTTCTGGGGATGTTCTTTGCCGTGCATTACACCGGAATCTACGCTGCGCAGGCAGCGCAGCTCCTTGGTTACGCTGTTTTTGCCATCGCCTCTGTCCACTACGCGCAGTGGGCTGTCGGTGCAGGCGAGGCCGTCCGCGCCCAGAGCTATCTGGCCAGCTCCAACGCCGTTGCCAATCTGCTGGCCATGTCCACGGGCGGTGTGCTGTGCGCTGCGCTGGGTGTGCAGACCATGCTGCTGCTCGCCGCAGTGATCGCCGCGCTGGGCGCTGCCGGTATTTTTGTGACTGTCCGTTGGGAGGAACGCTGCCATGGCTAAAACCAAGCGCTTTCAGAAAATCTATCTGGAAATCACAAACTGCTGCAATCTGCGCTGCTCCTTCTGCCCCGGAACGCAGCGGCCGCCGCACCAGATGACAGAAGCAGAGCTTGCCGCGCTGCTTCCCAAATTGCGTCCCTGGACGGACTACCTCTATTTTCACCTGATGGGCGAACCGCTCTCGCATCCGCAGCTTGCACGCTTTCTGCAAATGGCCTATGACGCCGGTTTCCGCGTCATTCTGACCACCAACGGCACACTGCTGCCGCAGTGTCAGGCCACCCTGCTCAGCGCACCGGGGCTGCACAAGGTGAACATCTCACTCCATGCGTTTGAGGCCAATGAGCTGCACATGTCCTTCCGCGACTATTTGCAGGGCTGTCTTTCCTTTGGGCAGGCTGCCGCGGGGCGCAAGCTGATCTCCTATCGTCTCTGGAACAGCGGCGGACAAGACCTGCGCAATACCGAAATTCAGCAGGCACTACGGCTGGCCTTCCTCTCTCCCTGGGTGCAGGAGCCGCGTGGCATCCGCATCGCCCCGCACGTTTATCTGGAGCACGGAGAGCGCTTCGACTGGCCGGACTGGGGCGCAGAGGAGCGCGACGCGCGCCTGTTCTGCTACGCGCTGCGCGATCAGCTTGGCATTCTCTGCGACGGAACGGTGGTTCCCTGCTGCCTTGACCATGAGGGCGCGCTAGCACTTGGCAATCTCTTTCAGCAGGAGCTTTCGGAGATTCTGGAAAGCCCCCGCGCCAGGGCAATCTACGACGGCTTTTCCTCCCGTCAGGCACGGGAGCCGCTCTGTCGGCGCTGCGGCTACGCCAGACGCTTTGACTGATCTGCATCCCAAAAGCATTCGCCCCCTTCCTGCGCGTCCGGACACTCTCATTCCGGCGCAGCGTGAAGGGGGCGAATCCGTTTTATGGCCGGAGCACGCGGGCAATGATTGCAACCTGTAGGCGATCCGGCAGAAGATTCAGCAGCAACAGCAGCGGATTTCGATTGATACGATAGACATAACGCGGTCTGCGTGCATACAGCGCGCGCATTATGCGCTGCGCCGCCCGCTCCGGCGTGATACTCCGCGCCTCAACCCGCTCGACAATGCGGCGAAAGCGCGCAGCATTGCAGGGATACAGCGCTGTGTGCGTCACAAAGCCCTCCAGCGCCCGCGTGGAGTCGGAGAGCAGACCCGTTTGAATTGCACCGGGGCGGAGCACGCTCACATGATGCCCCAGAAGGCGCAGCTCCATGCGCAGCGAGGCAGCATACTGCTCCAGCGCCGTCTTTGTCACCGCATAGATGCCCGTAAAGGGCAGCGGATCCAGCGGCGCCAGCTCACTGCTGACCACCACCACGCGACCGCCCGGTCTGAGCATTGGGACAAAGGCACGATTCACGCGGTAGACGCCAAAGAGGTTGACCTGAAAAATGCGCAGGAAGCGCGCCTCGTCCATCTCGATCAGCGAGTCCAGATCATAGATCCCCGCAGCATGGACAATTGCATCCAGGCTTTGGCCACGCAGGGCTGCGGCAGCCTGCGCGACACTGCTTTCCTCCGTCAGATCGCAGGACAGAAAGTGCAACGATTGCGGCAACTCCCGCCTCTCCCGATCCAGCGCGTAGACCACGCAGCCGCGTTCCAGAAGCAGCTTGCACACAGCCTGTCCAAGTCCGCCCGCCGCACCGGTCACCAATACTGTTTTCACCGTCTCACCTCGCATAGAGCAAATAGATCACCCGGTTCATCAGGCGAACCGGCAGAAGCCGCGACAACACCACAAAAAGCTGATAATCCAGGCGCACAGAATACAGCGGCTTCACACGCCGCTTTTCCGCCAGTCGCACGATGGCGCGGGCAATGACCTCCGGCAGCATTCCGTTTTGCTCATCGCGCTCCATTTTGCTGACCGAGCGGCCAATGCGCCCCTGGTAAAGCGCATCGCCTCTGCATTCCTTTTTGCGCGCGGCTGTAAAGCCGGTGCGTATGTCGCCAGGCATGACGGCGCACACCTGCACGCCACAGGGCCGCAGCTCATTGCCCAGCGCCAGCGTATAGGCATTGATGGCCGCCTTGGATGCGGAATAGTGACCCTGAAAGGGAATCGGGATCACCGCCGCAACCGAGCTGAGATTGATAATCCGCCCGCTGCCGGCCGCACGCATATGGGGAAGCACCGCGCGGCAGAGGTTATCCATGCCAAAGAAATTGACCTCCATCTGCCGGTGGGCATCAGCGGCCTCCGTACACTCAATTGCGCCGGAAATGCCAAAGCCCGCATTGTTGACCAGCAGATCCAGCCTTCCCTCTCGGTCGATGATCTGCTGCACTACGCGGTGCGCATCCTCCGGACGTGTGACATCCCCCGTCAGATGTGTGGCTTCCGTCTGCTGGGCCGCATGGCGGCTCATCTCATAAACGCGGTATCCTGCCGCGCAGAGCGCCTGCACCGTTGCCAGGCCAATACCGGAGCTGCCACCGGTTATCAACGCCACCTTATTCATGCGCATTCAGTACACGCGCGATGATCTCCGCCGCCTCGTCAATCAGCGCAGGCGTCAGCGTTGCCATCAGGCTGGTGCGCAGCAGACATTCACCCGGCGCGCAGGCAGGCGGTAGAACAGCGTTGACATAGACCCCGTTTTCATAGATTTCCTTCTGCACCACAAGAGTGTGGATCATCTCATGGGTATAAATCGGAATGATGGGCGTTTCCGAAGGAAGAATCGGAATGCCCAAGGCCTGATAGCGACTGCGCGCATAGGCCGCAAGCTCTGCCAGACGCGTAACCAGCTCCGGGTGTGCGACCAGATGCCGCAGCGCCGCCAGCGCGACCGCGCAGTTGGCCGGAGGAATGGAGGCAGAGAAAATATGCGGGCGGGAGGCGTGGCGGACATATTCGCAGACGCGGGCATCAGCAGCCATATAGCCACCCAGCGAGGCCAGCGACTTGGAGAAGGTGCCCATATAGATGTCCACCTCATTTTCCAGCCCATAATAGCTGGCGGTGCCGCGTCCCCCTTCACCGATGACACCCAGGCCATGCGCGTCATCCACCATCACCCGCGCGCCATACTGCTTCGCAAGCGCACAGATTTCCGGCAGATTGGCGATGTCTCCCCCCATGGAGAACACGCCGTCTGTCACAATCAGCGCGCCAGACTGCGCCGGGACCTCCTGCAGGCAGCGCTCCAAGCCGCGCATGTCTGAATGCCGGTAGCGCAGCATTTTTGCATAGCTGAGCCGACAGGCATCGTAAATTGAGGCATGATTCTCCCGGTCGCAGATGACATAATCATGACGGCCCAGGATGGCGGAAATAATACCCAGATTGGACTGGTAGCCGGTGGAGAAGGTCACCACATCCTCCTTGCGCAGGAAAGCCGCCAGCTCCCGCTCCAGCTCCAGATGCATGGTCAGCGTACCATTGAGGAAGCGCGAGCCGGAGCAGCCGGTGCCAAATTCCTCCATGGCGCGAAGCCCCGCCTGTATGACACTGGGCCCCGTGGTCAGGCCAAGATAGTTGTTCGAGCCCAGCATGATGCGTCGCTGGCCCTCCATCACAACCTCCTTATCCTGCCTGGACTCCAGCGCGCGGAAATAGGGATAGATTCCCTGCTCCCGCGCCTCGTCCGCGCGACTGCGCGCATAGCACTTTTCAAAAAGATCCATCTTGCGCTCCTCTCTCTATTTCTGTAAATACTTAAGGACTGGTCGATTTTACCATAGTGCAGCAAATTTGTAAATATGCACTTTGCTGCTTTTGTATGACAGTTCATGCAAACTGGCACTTGACAAACTGCTTGCTCTGTGCTATAACCGTATTAAGTCAACTAATACAGTTGATGCGTGAAAGGAGGCGCGCAGGTTGATCTCCCTGAATTTCCGGGATTCCCGCCCCATCTATGAGCAGCTCTGCCAATGCCTGCAACAGATGATTCTGTCCGGTGCAATTGCGCCGGAGGAGCGTCTGCCCTCTGTGCGTGAGCTTTCGGCTGAGCTGGCCATCAATCCCAACACCATTATGCGGGCGTATCGGGAGCTTGAGTCCGCCGGGTATATTTATACCATTCCTGGTAAGGGCTCCTTTGCCGCACCTCTGGACGAGGTGCATGACGATACCAAAATGCGGCTGCTTGCGCAGCTTTGCACGTCTGCGCGGGCGCTTTTGCAGCTCGGCCTGACCGCGCCGGAGCTGGCAGCCGCCATTGAAGAGGAGGCGAACAAGCTTGATTAGAGTGGAACAACTCAGCAAAACCTTTGGCCGCTTTCCTGCGCTGGACGGTCTGAACATGCATGTGCCACGCGGCGCAATCTATGGTCTGGTCGGCCCCAACGGTGCAGGCAAGAGCACCCTGCTCCGCCATATTACGGGCGTCCTTCGCCCGGATTGCGGAAGCGTTCTGATTGATGGACAGCCAGCCTATGAAAACCCGGCCGTTAAGCAGCGCTATGCCTATATTCCGGATGAAATCTTCTACTTTTCTTCCGCCAATCTGCTGGAAATGGCAAAATTTTACGCCGGAATTTACCCCCATTTCAGCATGGAGCTTTATCGGCGTCTGCGCGCAGCCTTTGCGCTGGACGAGCGTCTGGCGCTTCGGCGCTACTCCAAGGGAATGCAGAAGCAGGCCGCCTTTCTGCTCTCGATTGCCGCGCGGCCTGAGCTGCTGATTCTGGATGAGCCGGTGGACGGACTGGACCCCGTGATGCGGCGGCAGGTCTGGGGGCTGATTATGCAGGATGTGGCCGAGCGGCAGGCGACCGTTCTGGTTTCCTCGCACAATCTGCGCGAGCTGGAGGATGTGTGCGACCACGTTGGCATCATGCACCATGGAAAAATGCTGCTTGAGCGCGCGCTTTCGGAGCTACAGGACAATGTGGTCAAGGTGCAGGTCGTTTTCCGCGGGGAGAACGATCTCCCGCCGGAGCTGAAGCTCCTGCATGAGAGCCGCAGCGGACGCATCCGCACGCTGATTATCCGCGGCACGCAGAGCGCCATCAGCCACGCGCTGGACTGTGCCAATCCCATTTTTTATGATCTGGTTCCCCTGACCCTTGAGGAAGTTTTTGTTTATGAATTGGGAGGTGCTGACTATGACGTCAAGAGTATCCTGCTGTAGCCGGACGCTGCTGCACAAAAATCTGAGCCGTCTTTGGCCGCTCTGGGCGCTGTGTCTGCTGGCACTGCTCATCGCCTATCCAATGGTTCTGAGCCTGAACGCCACAAACAGCTATGCAGCGCTGGAGGCACTGGGGAACATCACCTTCAGCTTCGGTATTTTTCTCGCAGCAAGCTACGCCGTGGTCTGCGCGGCCTGCCTGTTTCACTATCTGCACAACACATGCAGCGCCTACATGCTTCACGCCTTTCCCTTTACGCGCAACACACTCTTTCTGACCAATGTGTTGAGCGGTTTGCTTTTCTTCCTTCTCCCGCTGAGCGCCGCCTTCCTCACCGCGCTGCTGATTCTGACACCGCTTGGCACACAGGCCGTTCAAATGCTCCTGCTTTGCTGGCTGGTACTGCTTCTGGCGTATCTGTTTTTCTTCGGACTGGCCGTATTCTGTATGCTCCTGACGGGGCGCACGGCCTCTGCCGTGCTGATTTACTGCGTTCTGAATTTCCTCGCCACGCTGCTGGAGCTGCTTTTGCGCACACTGCTGGAGCCCGCGCTGTATGGTCTCGTGCTCCCGGACGGGCTGCTGACACTCCCCGCCGCTCCACTGGGCTACCTCATTGGCAATTGCCTGACCATGTATCAAACCGACGTCAGCCCCTACAGCAGCGACTATATCATCCATTGGAGCTACATCCTCCCACTTGCGCTTGTTGGCCTGTGTCTGCTGGGCATCGCATGGCTGCTTTACCGGCAGCGTCATATTGAGCAGGTCGGAGAGGTCATCACCGCACCCTGGGCCCGCCCCATCTACCAGCTTGTCTTTTTCTCCATCGGCGCGCTGACGCTTGGTTTGCTTCTTGCGGCGCTGCTGAGCGCAGGCGCATTCGCATCCTCGCTGCTGCGTCTGCTGCTTTGCCTTTCCTTTGGCGGATTTGTCGGCTTTTTCCTTGCCGAAATGCGCCTGAAAAAATCGGTGAAGGTATTTCGCGCGCCCGCTCTGCTGCGCTTTCTCTGTGCAGCGGCGGTGCTGTCTCTGTTTGTACTGGCGTTCTATCAGGACTGGTTCCACATTGTGCGGCGCATCCCGGATGCGCAGGAGATTGTCCAGGTGGAGCTGCGCCGGGAGCGGTATCTCGATGACTGCGTTACCCTCGACAATAACGAACAGATTGCAGGCACCCTCGCGATGCATCAGTGCTTTCTGGAGGAATATGCCAACCGGAACGGCTACACGACCAGCAGCTACATCGAAAACCCGGTGGAAATCACCTATTTGCTGCGCGACGGCTCCAGGCTGACCCGCCGGTATAGCTGCTCCATTTTGCTGGAAAATGCGCAATATGCCGCGCAGGGCACTGCGCTGCTGGATGTGCCGGAGCTGGTGCTGGCCTATCTGGATGCCATTCAGATCTGGGACTCCCACATGGTTTCCTGCTACAGCATTCATGATACACAAACCTCCCTCGCTGTGGAGCTTTCCGGGGCAGAGTGCGCGCGCTTTTTTGCAGCCCTGCGCGCAGACGCAGAGGCCGGTGCGATTTCCATCTTCCTTCCCGACAGGGACTCGGCGGTCTGTGACTTCTTCATCGAGCTCCCCAATAACCGCTACTGCTATGTCTTCGTCTCGGAGGCTGCAACACATCTTTGCAGTCTTGTTGAAGCCCTCGAAGCCGAAGCCATACCGGAAGCCTGAGTCATGCGGGACGCTGCAAAAGCAGCGTCCCGCACTGTTTTTTCTCCGCGCGTAATCCGGCTTGCAAAGGCTGCCACAATCGCATATAATAAGCTGAGGAATATCTTATCTTGCTGGGAGGCAATCTATGAAACTCGTATTACTGACCGCAATCGGTGTTGGCGGCGCAACGATCATCGGCGCTGTGATCGGCTTTCTGTTCCGGAGGATTTCGCATCGCTTCAGCGACATTGTGCTTTCCTTCGCCGCCGGAGTCATGCTGGCCGCCGCCATCCTTGGCCTGATTTTGCCGTCGCTGGAATATGGGGGAAGATTCGGTTTGCTGGTCACTGTTGCCGGTATTTTCGTCGGGGCGATCTGTCTGAGCCTGATTGACCGACTGGTGCCGCATCTGCATCGCCTCGTGGGAGAGGAGTGCGAGACGCACTCTCACACACAGGTCGATCAGGTTCTGCTCTTTGTCATTGCCATCGCAATTCACAATCTTCCGGAGGGAATCGCCGCAGGCGTCGGCTTTGGCTCCGGCAATACGGCCGACGCGCTGCTGATCGCCGGCGGCATCGCGCTGCAAAATATTCCGGAGGGTATGGTCATCATCGCACCGATGCTTGCAGCCGGAATCAGCCCCCGGAAAACGCTTCTCTGTGCCATTGGCACAGGGCTGATTGAGGTGGTCGGCATCCTGCTCGGCTATTTCGCCATCCACGTTGCAAGCGCAGTGCTCCCCTTTGCCCTTGCCTTTGCGGGTGGAACCATGCTCTATGTCATCAGCGATGAGATGATTCCGGAAACCCACGCGCATGGCGCGCAGCGCGGCGCAACCTATGCTCTGCTGGTTGGTTTTTGCGTGATGCTGGCTTCCGATGTCCTCCTGTGAGGCCATCCGGAAGCGCGGCGCGAAAAAGACGCATTTTTCAGAACTTTCTCCTTGATTTTTCCACGCGTTGCTGATATAATAGCACCGCATCATGAAGTCGTGCCGAGGTGCTCATTGTAGCTCTGGCTCGAAATCGTGGTCGCAATCCAGCCCCGGGTAAAAAATCTGCTGCTTTTGCGCTTTTTCGGGCATTTTTCGTGTTTCCTCTGCTCTCCCCATCCGTCCTCCCCTTTTTCTGAGGCTCTGATGTTGAGATAAATACGGAGTGGTATCGAAGTGGTTATAACGGCCCTGACTCGAAAACCAAAGACCATTTTGGAAACCCCTCCTTGAAAACCCTTGATTT
>CAYXIN010000025.1:0-24254 GCA_964465395.1 uncultured Oscillospiraceae bacterium
ATCTGCATGTGGACTATACCATCGGCATCGACGAGGCCGCCTTCTATGGCCCGAAGCTCGACATTCAGTATAAAAATGTCTTCGGCAAGGAGGACACCATCGTCACCATCCAGGTCGATCAGCTTCTTGCGGAGCAGTTCGGCATGGAATACACCGACGTGGACGGCAAAAAGCGCCGCCCCTATATCATCCACCGCACGAGCCTTGGCTGCTACGAGCGCACGCTGGCCTACCTCCTCGAGCGCTATGCCGGCGCGCTGCCGCTGTGGATGATGCCCACGCAGGTGCGCGTGCTGCCCATCACCGACCGCGCCCATGACTATGCCAACCTGCTGGTGGAAAAGCTGAGTGCCGCCGGAATCCGCGTCGAGGGCGATCTGCGCTCGGAGAAGCTGGGCTACAAGATTCGCGAGGCGCAGCTCCAGAAGATTCCCTATATGCTCGTCGTGGGCGACCGGGATATTGAAAACGGCACCGTCTCCGTCCGCACGCGCGGCGGCGAGGATCTGGGCGCCATGACCCCCGACGCCTTTATGTCCAAGTGCCTGTATGAAATCGCCACCAAGGTGAAAGAATAAGATTCAGAAAAGGAGAGCTTCGCTATGAAAGCCATGCCTCAGTGCTTCTACCACCATGACCATACCCATACCCATGCCCACAGCCACGACGGAGTGGAGCATACCCATGAGCATACCCACCATCACCACCACGACGGCGAGGAACTGCCCCACGACCACAACGGCGAGCACGGCGCGCATGACCACGCGCATGGCTGCGCCCACGACTGCGCCGACTGCGCCGGCTGCGACCCGATGACCGAGGCGCTGGCACTGATGCAGTATATGGTCAATCACAACACCGCCCACGCCAACGAGCTGGCTGCGCTGGCCAACAGACTGGAGACGCTGGGCAACGCCGCGGCCGCGGCCCAGGTCATGACCGCCGTCTCCGAGTTTGAGAAGGCCAACCTGCGCCTGTCCACGGTGCTGGCGTCGCTGAAATAAGGAGGGCCGGGCAATGTGTCTGTCAACCGTCTACCGCAACACCGTCAGCCCGGAAACGCTGGCTATGCAGAATGTCATGCGCATTGATGTCGATGGCGACATGGTCATCCTGACCGATCTGCTTGAGCGCCAGACCGCCATTCACGGCAGCCTGCTGATGGCGAATCTGGTCGAGGGAATCGCCGTCGTCCGGGAAGCGGAACACTGATTCCGGATATATAACCCCCGGGAAAGGCAGCAATCCCTGCCCGGGGGCCTGTAAAACAACGTGGAGCGTATCGATACCGATACGCTCCACATTTTTGCGTGAGAACAGCCCGACTCCTTATACTCGGCTCTCCCTCCGGGAGAGCTGTCACCGAAGGTGACTGAGAGGGAAATTTCAGGCGATTATGCGCCGCTTCTGGCGCTGCTCAAGCAGCAGATTCAGGCAGATGCCCGCCGCAATCAGCAGGCCGCCGATCAGGGTTTGCTGCGAATAGCCGCGTTGCAGCAGCAGATCAAACAGCAGCCCGGTGAAAATCTGCCCGACGCAGGACAGCAGCGTAAACTGAAAGGCCGAAACCTTCAGCACAACCATGTTGGTCAGCAGCACCACAAAGGCGCCCATCACGCCGCCGATGAAGCTCCACCACGGCGCCCAGGAAAAGTGCGCCAGCACCGGCAGCGCCTCCCGCCCCAGAAGCAGCAGACAGAGCACCGCCGCAGGCGTGCCGACCAGCAGATTCACAAACGAGCCGGCATAATCCCCGATGTGGGTGGCCAGGCGGCCGTTAATCATGCGTGAAACGACATTGGTGATACCCGCGCCAAAGGCCAGCAGCATCGCCAGCAGCAGATCGCCCTTCGCGCCGATGAGCATCCAGACGATGCCCCCCAGGGCAAAGACGAGTCCGCCCAGCGTGGACAGGCGCAGGCGGCGGCGCGGCATGCCAAACAGCCCCAGCGCATCAATCAGAAGCGACGAAAGGGTCGTGGCCAGCAGACTCAGCGCAACGATGGCAGTCATGCTCAGGTGGCCGAAGGCCGCGTTGTTGAACACAGTCGTAAACACGCCGACCGCACCGCCCAGATACATCCAGAAGGGCACTCCGCGATGGCCAAGCACATGCTGCCGCTTCAGCTTCATCGAGACAAAGGCCGGCAAAAGCCCCACCAGATGGATCAGCACCGCCGCGAGATAGACACCGTAGAACGCGGTCAGCTCCCCATTAAAAACCAGCATGACGGCGATGAGCACGCCGATGAGCAGCGAAAGCAGCTTGCGCATGGCTTATCCTCCATGTAACAATATATATTTAGATGCCCAGCCACGCAAGCCAGACGGCAAAGATTTCGCGCAGGAACATGTTGCAGAAGAAGGGCTTAAGCTGCGTCCGCGCCGGAACGCAGCGCGCCGTCACCCCCGCCTCCCGCGCCAGCCAGCCGGCGCGGGAGAGATGATACTCGCTCGAAACGACCGCAACCGTCGCCGGGCGGCTGCCGCCGCGCGACTCGATCAGGGTCAGGCTGTTGCGCAGGTTCTCCTCCGTGCTGGTGGAGGCGTCCTCCAGCCAGAGGCGCGCCGGGTCCATGCCCCGCGCGGTGAGCCAGCGGTACATGCACGCGGCCTCGGAGATATTCTCCCGGTCGCCCATGCCGCCGGAAAGAATGGCGATGGCCTGCGGATGCGCCTGAAGATAGGCCTCCGCCGCCAGCAGCCGCTCGCGGAGGGACTGGCTGGGCTCGGTGCCGTTGACACCCGCGCCCAGAACGATCACATAGTCCGCCGCGCTGTCCTCCGCGCCGCGGGCGGCGCTGCCGATCAGACAGCCCGTGAGCAGCATGGCAAGCAGCAGCAGACACAGCGCCACCACCAGCCCGCGCCGGAGCAGCTTCATCGCGCGCGGCCATCTGCACCGCAGCGCATCAACCAGCCCGAAGGCCAGCACCGGCAATGCGCTCAGACAGAGCAGCACCCCCGTGAACTGGAAGCCGACAAGCAGCCGCGCGACCAGCAGGCCAAGCAGCAGCAGAATCGCCGCGCTCAGCCAGTAGCGCCGCTTCACAGCAGGTAGCCCTTGAGCAGCTTGAGGGTGTTGCGCACGCCGTCACGGTGGCTGCGCTCATAGCCGTGGGAGGCATAGACGCCCGCGCCGATCAGACCATGGCGCAGATCGTAGCCCGCCCGGAGGGTGGCCTCGACATCGGAGCCATACATGGGATAGATATCCACGGCATAGTCCGCGCCCTCCTTCTGGGCGGCGGCGATCAGGCCGCTGACAACCTCATAGGAGTAGGGGCCGCCGGAATCCTTGGCGCAAATGCTGACCTGGCGCTCGGTGCATTGCAGGCCGTCGCCCACGCAGCCCATATCGACAGAGATGGCCTCCGTCACACCGGCTGGCACGCTGGCCGCGCCGCCGTGACCGACCTCCTCATAGGTAGTGACGTGGACATAGATACGGCGCGCGGGGGTGCAGCCGCTCTCCTTCAGATAGCGGGCAAAGCCCAGCAGGATGCCGACCGAGAGCTTGTCATCCAGGAAGCGGCTCTTGATATAGCCCTGCTGCGTGACGCGGGCGCGCGTCTCGAAGCAGACAAAATCGCCCACGCTGATGCCAAGCTTTTTGACATCCTCGGCGGAGCTGACGCATTCATCGAGCACGATTTCCACCGTGTCAAAGCTGCGGGCAGTGCTGTCATAGCTGCCGTTGACATGGACGGAGGCATTATGGAGCTGGCAGGTGCCCTCATAGATGCCATTAAAGCGCGTCACAACGCGGCAGTTCTCCCCCTCGACGTTATTGGCGTTCAGGCCGCCGAGCCGGGTGATGCGCAGGCGGCCGTTGCCCTTGATCTCCGCGACCATGCCGCCGAGGGTGTCGGTATGCGCCTCAAGCAGCACCGCGTTCTCCGCGTCCGCGCCGCCCAGATCGACCAGCACGCCGCCCTTGACGGTGCGCTGCGCCGCAAAGCCCAGCGCGCCAAAGGCCTGGAGCACGAAGTCCTCCGCCTGACGGGTGTAGCCGCTGGGACTGTCAATGGCCAGCAGCGCAAGGGTCTGCTCAACCGCGAAATTGACATAAGATTCCATAGAATGTCTTCCTTTCTGTTTTTTCCTATTATAGCACACGGGCGCACAAATGCAAAGTGACGACCTCGTCATTCTTGAATCAAAATTGCAGCAGGCAGACTTTTCCGGTATAAGGCGCGCGGCGCGGGGCATACTGAGGACGGACACAGACAGGGGGCGCACTTGTCCGAAGGGGCAAAGGCGTGCGGACGGCCAATCCGCCGGTGTGCAATCCATAGCCTGTGTCAAGTGCGCCGCACAGGGGGATGTGACCGGCGCGAACCGCGCGGGATGTGGCTGCTGTCCGCGGCAGCAGCCACATTGCGGGCAAAATCAGCAACGTAACACTTCTCAACCGCAAAAACAACCGCCGGTTGAGTCGAAAGGACGGAAAAATCGCGCAATAAAACCATTGAATGATAGCTTTTTGGCCGCGCGTCTGGCATAATAGAGGCAAACAGAGGATGCCGCACCCGCCCGGCGTGGCGCGGGCGCCTCCAGGGAGGGAGATACATATATATGAGTAATCAATCAACACTCGGCAGCCGCATCAAGCAGCACCGCAAGCGGCTGGGGCTTACGCAGGAGCAGCTTGCCGAACGCATGGGTGTCAGTCCGCAGGCGGTCAGCAAATGGGAAAACGATCTGTCCTGCCCGGATATCAGCGCGCTGCCGGAGCTGGCAGCCATCTTCGGCATCAGCGTGGACGCGCTGCTGGGGCAGGAGCCCCGCGCCGCAGAGGTGGTCGAGGAGGCGCCGCGCAAGGAGGGCTTCTCCTTCCACTGGGAGGATCGACGGGGCAAGCGCTACTATTCCATTGTCTTTGCGGTTTTCGCGCTGCTGTTCGGCGGGCTGTGGCTGATGAATCTCGGGCTGCATCTGGACGTCTCCTGGTGGACGCTGCTGTGGACGCTGTTTCTTGTGTTCCTCGGTGTCTGCGGGCTGCGGGTGCGCTTCTCGGCGGCAAGTGTCGTGCTGATGCTTGCGGGCAGCTATTTCCTGCTCTCGGCCTACGATTTGCTGGGGCTTTCGCTGGGCTGGCAGGTCGTGGTGCCCGTGTGCATCATCGCCGGTGGCATCAGTCTGCTCATTGACGGCATTCGGGGAAAGAATCTGCACAAGTCAAAGGAGTATTACAACGAGCGCGCCGCCCGCATTGAAAAAATCCCGCAGATGGAGTTCGATTGCCGCGAGGGGCAGCTCCGCTGCGAGATGGCCTTCGGAGACTACGCGCCGGTGGTGCGCACGCCCTGTCTGCGCGGCGGCGAGATTGAGGGCTCCTTCGGTGATTTCTCTGTGGATTTCTCCGGGGTGGAGCAGCTTGCGCCGGAATGCGCGCTGTCGGTTTCGTGTCATTTCGGTGATCTGACGCTGCTGCTGCCGAAGCGCTTCGCGGTGAAAATTGAGGAGCGCGAGACCTTTGCCGCCTCCATCGCGGTCAAGGGCACACCGGCGCAGGAGCCGGAGGGCACGCTGCTGCTGCGCGCGGCAGAGGCACATTTGGGCGAAATCTGCGTGCAATATATTGAGCGCTGAGGCAAGGCAAAGCGGGCCGATTGCAGATTGCAATCGGCCCGCTGCTGTTTTTTAACTATTCTTCCCCTGCCGCCGCGCGCTCGACGCGCCGGATGCGCGGAATCAGCTTGTGGCGCGGCAGAAGCAGCTCGTGGCCGCAGGTGGTGCAGCGCAGCTTCAGATCCGCGCCGGTGCGCAGCACCTCCCAGCGCAGCCCGCCGCAGGGATGCGGCTTTTTCAGCGTCAGAATATCATGCAGCAACAGTTCCATCGGTCATCCATCCTGCCTTTTGATCTCGTCCCAGTAGCGCTTTGCGGCCTGCTCGACCTTGTTGTCGCCATAGACGTAGTATTGCGTGCCCAGCACCGCGTCGGGCAGATATTGCTGCGGCACCCAGTGGCCGGGATAGTCATGCGGATAGAGATAGCCCTGCTCGCGCTCCATACCGGCGCTGTCGGCGTGGACATTCTGCAAATGGCGCGGGAAGGTACCAAGCTTGCCGGCCTGCACATCCTGCATGGCCTTCGCGATGGCCAGATAGCCGGAGTTGGACTTCGGCGCAGTGGCCAGCAGAATCACGGCATCCGCCAGCGGCAGGCGCGCCTCCGGCATTCCCAGTTGCAGGGCGCTGTCCACGCAGGCCTTGACGATGGGGATGGCCTGCGGATAGGCCAGGCCAATATCCTCGCAGGCGGAGCAGAGAATCCGGCGGCAGCAGGCAGGCAGGTCGCCCGCCTCCAGAAAGCGCGCCAGATAATAAACCGCCGCATCCGGGTCAGAGCCGCGGATGGACTTCATCAGCGCGGAAAGCGAATCATACTGATGGTCGCCGCCGCGGTCATAGCGCATGGCTGAGCGCTGCGTGACGGCGCGCGCATCCTCCAGCCGGAGGGTCAGGCTCGTGTCGCCGGGGCGGGCGGCGAGGAAAAGCGCCTCGACCGCATTGAGCGCCTTGCGCACGTCGCCGCCGCAGGAGCAGGCAATATGGGCAATGGCGCCCGGCTCCGGCGTGACGGTCAGGGAGAGCCTCTCGGCCATATAATCCACGGCGCGGCAGACGGCCTTCTCCACATCCTGCGGCGCAAGCGGCTTGAACTCAAAGACGGTCGAGCGGCTGAGGATGGCATTGAACACATAAAAATAGGGATTCTCGGTGGTGGAGGCGATGAGGGTGATCTTGCCATTCTCAATATGCTCCAGAAGCGACTGCTGCTGGCGCTTGTTGAAGGACTGAATCTCATCGAGATAGAGCAGCACGCCATTGGGCGCCATGAGCGTATCGAGCTGATCGACGATGGCCTTGATATCGGCGGTCGAGGCGGTGGTGGCGTTGAGCTTATAGAGCGTGCGCCGGGTCGCGGCGGCTATGATGTTGGCGACCGTGGTTTTGCCCGTTCCGCTGGGGCCATAGAAAATCAGGTTGGGCACGCGGCCGGAATCGATCATCCGGCGGAGCATCCGGCCCGGGCCAAGAATTTCCTCCTGGCCGACCACATCATCCAGACTGGTGGGGCGCAGCACATCGGCAAGCGGTTGATACATATCCGGCTTCCTCCCTTCCGCGGGTGCGGTTCTTTGCTGCTATCATACCACAGTTGCGGAAAAATGCAAGAAAAAATCAGCCCGGCTCCTGGCAGCCGTGCAGCAGAAGGAAGGCGCCGACCCACTGGTGGGTATAGTTGTAGAGATCATCCAGCGTGATGTCGGAATAGCCGCGGCAGTATTTCACATACTCGCACATCAGCCCCTCCAGAAAAATCCGCAGCTCCAGCGTCAGGTTGGCCTGGTTGCAGAAACGGCTGTCTGCAAGGCAGAGCTCACGCAGCTTGTCGGTGGCGATTCCGGTGAGCTTTTCCACAGCAAAGATGAAATCGTGGGAGCGGCAGATGCGGGTGTAGTCCTCATGATTCTGGCTGACGAAGGCAAAGAATACATCAATAAAGCTCGGAATATCATGCATCTGACACAGACGGGCGCTGTCGAAAAAGGCGTCGATCAGCTCGTTTTCGTAGTCCTCCGCGACGCCATAGATGTCATCATAGTGCGAATAGAAGGCGCCGCGGCTGATCTCGGCGCGGCGGCAAAGCTCACTGACCGTGATTTTTTCCAGCTCCTTCTTCTCGCTGAGCATCTGCGCAAAGTGGGTCTTAATCAGACGTCTGGTTTTCCGCGAGGAGCTGTTCAGATTTTGTACCTTCATCTTATGATCCTCCGTTTTCTATAACAGTTTCTTTGATTCTGTCCAGATTGTGACAGCGGAGCGCGAATTGTTCTTCCATCTGTCCTCAGGGAGAATTATAATGCAACAAAGTCCAAATGTCAACAGTGTTAAAAAAGGAGATGGATAGATATGCCAGGCAAATCCCCCCATCCGGAGAACGCACATGTGATTGAGACGGCACATCTGACCAAGGATTATGGCTTTGGCCGAGGTGTGTTTGACGTCAGCCTCCATGTGGACGCCGGAGAGGTATTCGGCTTTCTGGGGCCGAACGGCGCAGGAAAGTCCACGACCATCCTGCATCTGATGGGCTTCTCGCGCCCGGATTCGGGCAGCACGAAAATTCTCGGAAGGGAAACCTTCGCGCACTATGACCGGGTGCTCAACCGCGTGGGCTACATCCCCGGCGAAATCGCACTGCCGGCCGGTCTGACCGGCTGGCAATTTCTGCACATGATGCAGGATATGCAGCGCATCCACAATGAGGCGCGTCTACAGGAGCTTCTGGCCCTCTTTGAGCTGGAGGATCGCGCCCTGCGTGGCGAGACGAAGCGCATGAGCCTGGGCGTCAAGCGCAAGCTTGCGGTGGTGGCGGCCTTTATGTCCGACCCGGCGGTGCTGATTCTCGATGAGCCGACCAGCGGTCTGGACCCCGTGATGCAGGAATGCTTCATCCAGTTCATTCACAGCGAAAAGGCGCGCGGGAAAACCATTCTGCTCTCCAGCCACATTTTCTCGGAAATCGACTCGACCTGTGACCGCATCGCCATCATCAAGGATGGACGGATCGTCTCCGAATTCGTCGCAGATGAGCTCCGCCACGCCTCGCGGAAGTATTACACGGTGGATTTTGCCGACGCGCAGACCCTTGCGCGCTTCCGCAGCGCCGGTGCCGCAATTGCCTCGCTGCTGCCGCTTCAGGAGACGGGCAGCAGCCTCACGCTCTCCGTGGAGGACAGAGATCTCAACGCGCTGATTGCGCTGCTCTCCGCGCTGCCTGTGCGCTCCTTCAGCAACCGCAGAGAGACGCTGGAGGATTATTTCATGAAATTCTACCGCGAGGACAGACAGTTCGGAGGTGCATTGCAGTGAATGTAATCGAAATCAGCCAGCTCACCAAGGACTACGGCGACGGTCGCGGCATCTTTGACCTGAATCTGGCCATCGCCCAGGGCGAAATGGTCGGCTACGTCGGCACAAACGGCAGCGGCAAAACCACGACCATCCGCCACATTATGGGCTTCCTCCGGCCGACGGCAGGCAGCGCCACGGTCAACGGCCTCTCCTCCTGGGCGCATTCCAGTCAGATTGTCCGGCAGATCGGCTATGTGCCGGGCGAGATCGCCTTCCCCGATTTGAAAACGGGTATCGATTTTCTGAAATGTCAGGCGGATTTCATCGGCCTGCGCGACATGTCCTACGCCGACACGCTGCTCGAACGCCTCCAGCTCGACCCGCGCGCCAGCCTCAAGCGCATGAGCAAGGGCATGAAGTAGAAAACCGCCCTCGTCGCGGCGCTGATGAATCGGCCGCCGATTCTGGTGCTGGATGAGCCAGCCACGGGTCTGGACCCCCTGATGCGCGCGGCGCTGCTGGAAATTCTGGAACAGGAGCACCGCAGCGGAAGGACGATCTTCATGAGCAGCCACAGCTTCGACGAGCTGGAAAAAACCTGCGATAAGGTGGCACTCATCAACAATGGCCGCATTGTTGACCTGTGTGATCTGCACGCGCTGCGCAACCGTCCGGTGCGGGAGTTCAAAATCGAATTCCACACCGACGCCGACTACCGCCGCTTCCTGGGGCAGCGCTTCGAGCTGCTCCGCTTGCAGGAGCAGTACCATCAGGTCACCATCCGCATCCCGGCGACCGAGACGGCGGCGCTGCTGGGCGTCCTGCGCGAATACGATGTCAAGTTTATTTCAGAGCTGCCCTACACGCTGGAGATGCATTGCAAGCGCATTCTGCTCGACCAGCGGGCGGCGGACTGAAGCAAAATCGGAAGGGTTAAAAAGGGTGAAAACGAATGTTCAGTAAGGCTTTGTTCAAGCAGTCCTGCAAGGCGAATGGGACAATGTGGGGCATCATCACCTTCGCCGTTTGCTTTATGCTGGCCTGCGTGATGCTGATCTCAGGCAATGGCAACATCGGTGAGGTCAAAAATTCCATTCAGGATACCATCATCATCAAAGAGGTGGACGCGCAGCTTGAGAAGCGCGCGCTGACTTACTACGCGAACGCCGTCGATGGGCTGGAGCGCTTTGACGCCGCCTTCGCAGCGGGCGCGCAGGACACGCTGGCGTGTCTGGCCTGGTGCGCGCAGATGCCGCGGGCCGACGCCTTTGAGGACGCGGCGCAGTACGCCGCCGCGCAGCAGCAGTGGCAGCAGGCGCAGCCGCAGGCAACGACCCAGGCCGGTCAGGACTATGCCGAGGCCGTGCAGACGTGGCTTGCCGCCCTGCCGCAGCAGACGCACTTCACGCAGCCGGAGGACTATGCACAGGCGCTTGCGCAATGGCAGGCGGCATCCCCCGCCACGCAGGAGCAGGCGGCAGCGGCAGCCTATGCAGCCGCCTGCGAAGCGCTGCGCGACGCGCTGCTGCGCCAGGCGGAGGAGGCCGGCTATGCCGAGGACTCCAACGAGGCGCAGGAGCTGCTTGGCAGCGTGATGGCCGCACTCAATCCCGACGGGCTGTTTGACGCCTTCTACACGGAAAATGGCGCGCCGCTGCCGGAGGCTTATGACGTGCGCACACTGCTCGAGCAGCTTGCCCTCGGCGGCGCCGACGAATACCTCAGCTCGACCGCCCGCAGCGACATGCGGCAGACACGCGCCGCAGAATGCGCAGCGGTGTTCCTCGCAGGGAATATGACCGAGAGCGAAAATGTTGAGGCGCTGATGGAAGCGCTGTCCTCCTACGGCGTCACAGCGGAAAAATATGATTCCTTCGGCTATACCTATGATTCCATCAAGCGCATGGGCAAAACGGCGATCGTGACCTATCAGGGGCGGCTGGATTATGAGCTGGAACTCCTGGAGGATGCCTACGCAGACGGTGAATTTGCCGACAGGGCGCACTATCTGCGCGCGCTTGCCGACACGCGGCAGCGTCTTGCAGACGAGATTTCGACCAGCTTCCTCTCGACGCTGCCCGAGGCCGTGTCGGACGCGCTGGAGGAAATCGGCCAGGCCGATCTCTACACGCTGATCGTCGGCTCCATCTTCTATAAGCTCGCGGGACTGCTGCTGCCGATTATCTACATGATTATGACCTCGAACAACCTGATCGCCGGGCAGGTGGACAGCGGCTCGATGGCCTATGTGCTGTGTACCTCCACAAAGCGGAGCACCGTCGTGTTCACGCAGGCGGTTTATCTGATCGGCTCGCTGCTGGCGATGTTCTGCCTGACCACCGCGACCGGCTGCGTGTGTCTGACGCTGGTGCCGGAGGAGATCGCGCTGACCGGCGGCAATCTGATTCTGCTGAATGTCGGCGCGTTCCTGGTGCTGCTGCCTCTGTCGGGGCTGTGCTTCCTGACCTCCTGCGTCTTTGACCGCAGCAGACGCTCGATGGCCATCGGCGGCGGCCTGTCGATCTTTGCGCTGGTGGCGGCGATGCTGGGGCTGTTCGGCAGCCCGGTCATTCCCTCCGTCGTGCGGCTGGATGCGCTGAATTACTTCAACTATGCCACGATTATCTCGCTTTTCGACGTCATTTCCATCATTGACGGTACCAACGCCTACCTCTGGAAGTTCGCCATTCTCGGTGGCGCAGGGCTGCTGGGCTACATTGTGGGCGCGCGGCGCTTCATCCGCAAGGATCTGCCGCTCTGATGAGCGCAGAAGGAGACGCAAGAATTGCAGAAGGCATACAAAAGCCGGGGCTTCCCCGGCTTTTTTGCGCGCAGAGGGACTGTTTTTCCGGCAGCGCTTGACAGCGGGGAGCGGGTATGCTATACTGCTTATGAGCGAACATGAGCGATCTTGATTGGAGATGACAAAATGAAATTCTGGGAGCGGGAAAAACGGATTCTGGAGCGGCTGGAGCAGGAGGGCTTCCTCAGTCTCGCGGAGGCCTGCGAAATGACGGGCGGCTCCGTCGCGACACTGCGGCGCGATTTTGAGGCAATTCAGGCAAGGGGGCTGGCGCAGCGCACGCATGGCGGTCTGCAACAGCCGCAGAAGCAGCCGCCGCGCAAGCGCTACAGCGGCACGGAGGTGCTCGACGAGCACCTCCGCGAGAAGCAGGCCATCGCCCGCGAAGCCGCCGCGCAGGTGCGGCCGGGCGAGTCGATCTTCATCGGCGCGGGCACGACCTGTAACATGCTGGCCTCGATGCTCACCGGCGTCGAGCGCCTGACTGTTCTGACCACCAGCGTCACGGCCACGCTGGAGCTGGCCGAGAGCTCCAATCTGCACCTGACGCTGCTTGGCGGCGACGTTCACACGGGCAGCAGCTATATTGAGACGCGTGACGCGGATATTGGCCACATGCTGCGGGGCTATTTCTTCGACAAGGTTTTCCTGACCGTGGAGGCCGTCGATCTCGAGCGCGGCTACATGGTGCAGGATCGGGGGCGCATCGCCCTCTACACCCAGCTTGCGCGCATGACCCGGCGGCTGTACCTGCTCCTCGACAGCAGCAAATTCGACCGCCGCGCCTTCGCCACGGCCTACCCCATCGACAAGCTCTGCCGCGTGATCTCGACGCGCAATATGCCACAGCGCTTCGTGGATTATTATGCGCGACAGGGCATTTCCTGCACGTTATTGAACCTTGAATGAGCGAAAATGAGCGAATAGCACTCCTTCCGCGCGTGGGCAGCCCCCACGCGCGGCTTTCTTTTTACCCTCAGAATCGAAAATTGCACAAAATGGTCGTTTCCAATTTGTGCACCCTGCCAAATCGCGGGGATATTTTTTCGAAACGCTTGACATTGCGGCCATTTTGTGGGAAGATAATCATGCCCATTTGCGCCAAGAACTATATGAGCGATTTTGAGCGATATTTTGGAGTGAATCATATGGATCAAGCTAGTGTACAGCGCGGCGTGCAGCTTGCCGTCGCGGAAGCTGTTTTTCAGAAAACCGGCCGCATTTTCGTGCCAGTTGCTTCCTCTGCCCGGCATGTGCATCTCTGCCCGGCGGATGTGGATCGTCTTTTTGGCCCCGGCTACCGGCTCCAGCTCTTCCGCGAGCTGAATCAGCCCGGTCAGTTTGCCTGCAAGGAGCAGGTCACGATCGTCGGCCCGAAGGGTGAGCTGCGCAAGGTGCGCGTCCTCGGCCCGGAGCGTAAGGCGACGCAGGTCGAGATTTCGCTGACCGATTCCTTCTCCCTGGGTCTGCGCGCGCCGGTTCGCATGTCCGGCCAGACGGCCGGTACGCCCGGCTGCCGCCTCGTCGGCCCCGCGGGCAGCGTAGAGCTGCGCGAGGGCGTGATCGTCGCGGCGCGCCATCTGCACGCCTCGCAGGAGCAGGCCGCGCGCTACGGTCTGCGCGACGGGCAGGCCGTGTGCCTCCGCTCGGAGGGGCCGCGCGCACTCATCTTCGAGAACGTGATCGTTCGCGCTGGCGACGGCCACGAGCTTGAGGTTCATCTGGACACCGACGAGGCCAACGCTGCGGCGATGTCCGGCGCGACGATGATGGAGGTTATTGTCTGAGCCTCCCGGCGCGCCTACACATTATAATTAAGAATCAACACAGCAGCCTGTGCGGGAGTCAACATGGAGCAGGATTTTTTGCACAATTTAATCGAGTTGATCGTCGCAGAGGTGCTGCGCCGCGCGGCTGAGCAAAGCCGCCAGGAGCAGCGGCCGCAGGAGGTGCTGGTGCTGCTGGCCTCGCCGGTGGCCTATCCGCAGGAGCTGCGGCGTCTGCTTTCGGCGCAGTTTGGCGTGGGCTACACGCCGGTCAGCTTCGTCGAGGGCTGCGGCCTGGAGGACGACACGCTGCTGCTGCATGCGGCGGACATGACCCAGGCGGAGCTGATGCAGCGCGTCACCGCTGCCCGCTGCGTCGTGCTGGTCGGCCCGAAGCTGGAGCTGTTGCAGCAGATCGCCGCCGGCAGCGACCGCGACCCCCTGGCGCATCTGCTGGTGCGCAGCATCCTGTGGAAAAAGGATGTGCGGCTGTACCTCGACTTCGAGCCGCCGAAATTCCGCCGCAACACCTTCCTGGAGGGGGTGGCGGCCTCCATCGAGACGCTGCGCCAGATGGACGTGACGGTCTGCCCCTACTACCTGGGCGACGCCGCCGCGCAGACCGGTCTGACGCTGGTGACGGAGGCCGATGTGCAGGCCGCTGCCAGCGCGCAGGAGCCGATTCGCTGCCGCGTGGGCGCAATCATTACGCCGGCGGCGCGCGATGCGCTGCTCTCCAGCGGCGTCAGCCTGCAATATGAAGGAGAAGCACCATGCAATTAGCAAGAGTCAAAGGAACAGTGGTCAGCACCAACAAGGCCGAGAAGCTCATGGGAATGAAGCTCCTGCTGGCCAAGCCCATCGACATCGAAACCTGGGAGGAGACGGGCGGCCTGGTGGTCGCCGTTGACGCCGTCGGCGCCGGTGAGGGCGAGGTGGTGATGGTGGTGAGCGGCTCATCCGCGCGCCAGACCGTCATGACACAGGGCAAGCCGGTAGACCACTGCATTGTTGCAATTATCGACTCCGTCGATTACGACGGCAGCCGTGTATTTGAAAAATTCACGAAAGAAAGCTGAGGATAGCCTATGGCATTGACAAACGAACAGATCCGCCAGATCGCGGAGCAGACCTGCGCCGCCCTGGAGCGCAACGGCTTCATGTCCGCGCGGAGCAACACCCCCACACCCGCTGCGGCCCCCGCGCCCACACCCGCACCCGCTGCGCGCGCCTATGTTCCGGCAGAAAACGGACAGTGCCTTTTCGACGACGTCAATGACGCCATCGAGACCGCAATCCGCGCCCAGCAGCGACTGATGGATATGTCGCTCGAGGAGCGCGGCAAGCTCATCGAGGCCATGCGCAACGCGGCCAGAGCCCACGCTGAGGAGCTCTCCATCCTGGCGCATGACGAAACCGGCTATGGTAAGGTACATCATAAAATCGCAAAGAACCTCCTGGCGGCCAACAAGACCCCCGGCATCGAGGATCTGCACCCCACCGCCTTCAGCGGTGACGAGGGCCTGACCCTGGTGGAGACGGCGCCCTACGGCGTCATCGGCGCCATCACCCCCTCGACCAACCCGACGGCCACCATCATCAACAACTCCATCAGCATGATCGCCGCAGGCAACGCCGTGGTCTTTAATCCCCACCCGGCTGCCAAGCGCGCCTCCCAGCGCGCAATGGTCATCCTGAATGACGCCATCGTCGCCGCAGGCGGCCCCAACGGGCTCATCAGCGCCCCCAAGGAGCCGACGCTGGACACCTCCAAGGTCATCATGACCCATAAGGCGATCAAGATGCTGGCTGTCACCGGCGGCGAGGCTGTTGTCTCCGTCGCGATGAAGTCCGGCAAGAAGTGCGTCGCCGCAGGCCCCGGCAATCCCCCCGTCATCGTCGATGAGACGGCCGATATCCGCCGCGCCGCCAAGGACATCGTCGATGGCGCAAGCTTCGACAACAACGTCCTGTGCGTTGCCGAGAAGGAAGTCTTCGTCGTCAACTCGGTAGCCGACGCCCTGCTGAGCGAAATGCAGCAGTGCGGCGCCTTCCGCGTCAGCGGCGCCGACATCGACAAGATCGTCCGCACCGTTCTGGTGGAGAAGGACGGCAAATATGTCATCAACCGCAAGTTCGTCGGCCACGACGCAACCTATATTCTCCGCGAGTCCGGCGTCAGCTTCTCCGGCGACCCCGTGCTCGTGATCGCTGAGGTCGATCGCTATCATCCCTTCGTCGAGGTCGAGATGCTGATGCCCGTGCTGGGCATCGTCCGCGTGGCCGACTTCGAGGAGGCGCTCAACGAGTCCTTCCGCGCCGAGCATGGCTGCCAGCACTCCGCGATGATCCACTCGACCAATGTTCACAACATGTCCCGCGCTGCCCGCCGCATGAACACCACCATCTTCGTCAAGAACGCCCCCTCCTACTCCGGTCTGGGCTTCGGCGGCGAGGGCTACGCCACCCTCACCATCGCCACCCCCACCGGCGAGGGCCTGACCAGCGCCAAGTCCTTCACCCGCGCAAGACGCTGCGTCCTCAAGGGCGACTTCCGCATCATCTGAGCCTATGGAGCTGTCAAAACTCGTCTGTGACGCCGGTATTCTCGGCGCAGGCGGCGCAGGCTTTCCAACCCATGTGAAAATCAACTGCAAGGCCGAATATGTCCTTGCCAACGGCGCCGAGTGCGAGCCCCTTCTGCGCGTGGATCAGCAGATTATGCAGGTCTACGCGGCCGATGTGGTTCGCGGCATCCGCGCGGTGAAAGAATTCACCGGCGCGGCCCATGCCGTCATCTGCCTCAAGGAGCATTACCATGAGGCTGTCCACGCGCTGCGTGAGGTCCTCGGAGACAGCGAGGATGTGCAGCTCCATCTGCTTGAGGGCTACTACCCCGCAGGTGACGAGCAGCAGATCGTCTACGAGGTGACGGGTCGCGTGGTTCCCACCGGCGGTCTGCCGCTGGATGTGGGCACGGTGGTCTGCAACGTCAGCACACTGGTCAACATCGCCAACGCCATCGACGGCAAAAAGGTCGTCGAGAAATATGTCACCGTCGGCGGCGCGGTCAAAACGCCGGTCACGCTGCGCGTGCCGGTCGGCATCTCGCTGCGCGAATGCCTGGAGGCCGCCGGCGGCCCCACGACGGACTGCGCCTACATCGTCGGCGGCCCCTGCATGGGACGCGTGGTTGATTCCCTCGACCAGCCCGTCACCAAAACCACCGGCGGTCTGCTCTCCATCCCGAAGGAGCATCCCCTGCTGCGGCAGAAATCCGCAGAGCTGAATTATCAGCGCATTCTCTCGGTGTGTTGCCAGTGCTCCATGTGCACGCAGATGTGCCCGCGCAACGCGCTGGGTCTGAATGTTCAGCCGCATAAGGCCATGCGCAGCCTGGCCAACGGCATCGACCTAATGGGCGATTTCAACGGCATCTTCTCCTGCTGCAACTGCGGCCTGTGTACCTACTACGCCTGCAACTTTGGCCTCAAGCCCTCGCAGGTCATGCAGACCCTCAAGGCCGCCTTCACCAGCAAGGGCATCCGCGCCCGCAAGGAGGTCTTTGGCTCCGCCGACGCAGGTCTTGCGAACAAAAAGGTGCCGGTTGCCCGTCTCATTGGCCGCCTCGGTCTGACGGAATACGACGTGCCCGCGCCGCTGGATGACCATCCCCTGAGCACCGACTGCGTGCGCATCGCCCTGCGTATGGGCGTCGGCGCGCCCAGCGTGCCGACGGTCGCCGTGGGCGACAAGGTGCGCAAGAACCAGTTGATCGCGGACATCGCAGAGAACAAGCTGGGCGTCCGGATGCACGCCAGCATCTCCGGCGTCGTCACGCAGATCACCGGCGACTATATTGAAATCAGGAGGTCGTCCAAATGAATGCACTCGGCATGATTGAAACCAATGCCATCCCCGTCGGCGTGAACGCTGCGGACGCCATGCTCAAGGCCGCCACCGTGCAGCTTGTGGCCGCGCAGCCCGTTTGCGCGGGCAAGTATATCGCCATCGTGACCGGTGAGGTCGCGGCCGTCCGCGAGAGCGTCGAGGCCGGTGTGACCGTCGCCGGGCTGCACCTGGTGGATCACATGGTGATCTCCCACGTCCATGAGCAGGTGCCGAAGGCCATCAACGCCTGCAACGAAATCGGCAAGGTCGATGCCGTCGGTGTGATGGAGGCCTTCAGCCTCTGCGCCGCAATCGTTGCGGCGGACGCCGCGGTCAAAGCCGCCGATGTTCAACTGATTGACATTCGCCTCGGCCGCGGCCTGGGCGGTAAGTCCTTCATCACCATGACCGGTCAGGTCTCCGCCGTCCGCGCAGCCATCGCCGCAGGCGAGGCCGTGCCCGAGGCCAAGGGGCTGCTGTCCGAGTCCGTGGTGATTCCGTCCCCCCATCCCGACATCATCCGGTCCCTGTATTGATGGGTCGCTGTACCATGAAAACACTATCTGAGGAGGATTTTTCCAAATGAAAGAAGCATTAGGCATGATCGAAACCCGTGGCCTCATCGGTGCTGTTGAAGCCGCCGACGCAATGGTCAAGGCCGCAAACGTCCACCTGATCGGCAAGCAGCAGATCGGCTCCGGCCTCGTCACCGTTATGGTGCGCGGCGACGTCGGCGCGGTCAAGGCCGCCGTTGACGCCGGTGCCACGGCCGCCAAGCGCGTTGGCGAGCTCTACGGCTGCCACGTCATCCCCTCTCCCCACAACGATGTGGAAGGCATTCTTCCCACCCTGGGCTGATTTGAAAGGAGATTTATCACATGAAGCTTGCTCTTGGTATGATCGAAACCCGCGGTCTCATCGGCGCAATCGAAGCCGGTGACGCAATGGTCAAGGCCGCAAACGTCACCCTCATCGGCAAGGAGCAGATCGGCTCCGGCCTCGTCACCGTCATGGTGCGTGGCGACGTCGGCGCGGTCAAGGCCGCCGTTGACGCGGGCGCTACGGCTGCAAAGCGCGTTGGCGAGCTCTACGGCTGCCACGTTATCCCCTCTCCCCACGACGACGTGGAGGGCATCCTGCCCACGATGGGCTGAGCCCATGTACCGGGGCGTTGTTGTCGGCTGCGTGGTCTCAACCGTTAAGGAGGAGGGGCTGGAGAATGTCCCGCTCCTGCTGGTGCGCAGAACCAAAAACGGCAGGGAGGAAGTCATCGTCGCAGCCGACTGCACCCGTCAGGCCGGCAGAGGTGACCACGTTTACCTCATGACCTCCTCGGAGGCAAGCCTGGTGTTCCACCGGCTTGTGCCCACGGACGCCAGTATCGTCGGCTTCATCGACAGCTACCACGTCGAGCTGACGCCGGAAAATTCCAATCCCCCGCTCTGCGCGGCCGGTCACTGACCCCGCGCCACGAAAACTGATAACCTGATTCTATATTTGGAGGATCCTTATTTATGAAGTTAGCACTTGGTATGATCGAAACGCGCGGTCTCATCGGCGCAATCGAAGCCGGTGACGCAATGGTCAAGGCCGCAAACGTCACCCTCATCGGCAAGGAGCAGATCGGCTCCGGCCTCGTCACCGTCATGGTGCGTGGCGACGTCGGCGCGGTCAAGGCCGCCGTTGACGCGGGCGCTACGGCTGCAAAGCGCGTGGGTGAGCTCTATGGCTGCCACGTCATCCCCTCTCCCCACGACGACGTCGAGGGCATCCTGCCCAAGCTGGGATGAAGCTGGCCAGAGTCGTCGGGAACGTCGTCTCCACCATCAAATATGATGGCTTCGCCGGGCAGAAGCTGATGATCGTCGATTACCTCGACGAGGACGGCCGTCTCACCGGCAAGCAGGACATCGCCTTTGACGTGGCCGACGCCGGAATCGGAGACACCGTTCTGGTCAACATCGACGGCGGCGCGGCCTGCATCGTTCTGGGTGAGGACTTTATCGGAGATCTGACAATCTGCGGCGTCATTGACCGCGTCACCTTTAACGGCCAGACAAGGGAGTACCACTGATGGATATTGAAGAAATCAGAAAAGAAGTGGAGCGGCAGGTGCTGCAATACTTCCATATGGCTCAGCGCCCCGCCCCCTGTGCCGGCTTGGTCACAGGCGCGGACGTGATCGCGCATCTGGAGCATTCGCTGCTTGATCCCGCACTCACCGAGGCGGATATCCGGCGCGAATGTGCCGTTGCGCGGAAATATTCCGTCGCGGCAGTTTGCGTCGCGCCGCAGTTCGTGCCCGTTGCCCGCGAGGAGCTGCTCGGCAGCCCCGTCGCCGTCGGCACAGCCATCGGCTTCCCCTATGGCTGCATGTCGCAGGCCGCGCGCCGCGCGGAGCTGCGCGAGTGCATGGTCAATGGCGCGGCGGAGATTGACGTTGCGCTCAATGCTTCGGCCATCAAGTCCGGCCGCCTCGATCTGGCGCAGCAGGAGCTTGAGGAGCTTGTCCGCATGGCCGCCGGTAAAGCGCGCCTCAAGGCGGTGCTGGAGCTGGGGCTCTACACTGCGGAGGAGCGGCAGATGGTGCTGACCATGCTGCGCAACGCCGGCGTGACCTACGTCAAGCTGCAAAATGTCCTCTCCGGACATGGCGCGCGCGTTGAGGATGTCCGCCTGGCCTATGATCTGCTGGGGCGCAACGTGGGCATCAAAATTGACGGCGGCATCAAGACGCTTGCGCAGGCCGAGAGCCTGCTGGCCGCGGGCGCGTCCCGCCTGGGTCTGAGCGCCACCGCCGCGCTTGCGCAGGAGGCCCGCCTGGCCTGAGCCGCAAGCATCACTACGAAAGGAACGAACGGTTCTATGGATATCAACGAAATCATTCGTCAGGTAACAGAGGAAATCTGCGCCAAGTATGGCAGGCAGGCCCCCGCCGCCCCTGCCAATGGCGGGCGGAATCCTGCGGATATGGCGAAATATATCGACCACACCTGCCTGAAGCCTGAGGCATCTCTGGAGGACATCCATCGCCTCTGCGAGGAGGCCAAGCGCCTGCACACCGCCAGCGTTTGCGTCAATCCCGCCTACATCCAGTATGTCGCCCAGCAGCTTGAGGGCAGCGGCGTGACGCCCTGCTGCGTGATCGCCTTCCCCTTCGGCGCAAGCACGCCCGAGACCAAGGCATTCGAGGCCGCTGACGCCACCACCAAGGGCGCGAAGGAGATCGACATGGTGGTCAATCTCGGCGCAATCAAGTCCGGCGACTGGATGCTCGTCAAGCGCGACATCGAGGGCGTCGTCAACTCCGTCAAGGGCCGCGCAACGGTCAAGGTCATCATCGAAGCCTGCCTGCTGACCGACGAGGAGAAGGTCAAAGTCTGCACCGTCGCCAAGCTTGCCGGTGCCCACTTCGTCAAGACCTCCACCGGCTATTCCACCGGCGGCGCAACGGTCGAGGACGTGCGCCTGATGCGCGAGGCCGTCGACCCCGAGATGGGCGTCAAGGCCTCCGGCGGCATCCGCACCTATGACGACGCGGTCGCCATGCTCGACGCCGGTGCCAACCGCATCGGTGCCTCCGCCACGGTGAAGATCGTCTCCGGCGAGAAGAACGACGAGCATAAGTGCGTCAACTGCGGCAACTGCAAGAATAAGTGCCCCAGCGGTAACGTCGAGATCCGCAAGCGCCTCTATTAAGCTGAGGGCAGTCTATGAGAAGACCGCTCATCGTCGGCAACTGGAAGATGAACCAGACCCCCGCCCAGACGCTTGCGCTGCTGGAGTCGCTGTGCGGGCTGGAGATTCGCACCCGCGTTGAGGTCGTGGTCTGCCCGATGACCGTCAGCCTCTTTGCGGCTGCCACACAGCTCCAGGGCAGCGCGATCCATCTGGGCGCGCAGAATGTCCACTTCGAGGAGGCGGGCGCCTTCACCGGTGAGGTCAACGCGGCGTCCCTGCTGGAGCTGGGCGTGGAGTATGTGATTCTTGGCCATTCCGAGCGCCGCCGCTGCTTTGGCGAGACGGATGAAAGCGTCAACCGCAAGGTGCTGCGCTGTCTGGCCGATGGCCTGCGCCCGATTGTCTGCGTCGGTGAGACGCAAAGTGAGCACGAGCGCGGCCTGACGCGCGAACGCATCTGTATGCAGGCCAAGGCCGCTCTCTGCGGCGTGAGCAGCACGCGGCTGGAGGAGCTGGTGCTGGCCTATGAGCCCGTTTGGGCCATTGGCACGGGCTGCACCGCCACCGCGCAGGAGGCCAACGACGCCATTGCATCGCTGCGCGCCGTGCTGCGTGAGCTGTATGGTGACGCCGCCGCTGCCGTGCGCATTCTCTACGGCGGCAGCATGAACGAGACGAACGCGGCCGAGCTGATGCGTCAGCCGGAAATCGACGGCGGCCTGATTGGTAGCGCCAGTCTGGTGCCGGAAAAATTTGCGCGCATCATCAACTACAGTGGCTAACGCGCCGCTTTCCAGAACGACAGACAAACCGCCCGGACAGAAAAGCCTGTCCGGGCGGTTTGTCATGGGGTGGGTGCGTCATCCTGCGCGCAGGGGGAGTGTTCCTCCGGCTCCAGATGTGCCTCGCCCCATTTGGCCAGCTCTGTGAACACCGGTAGGAGCGCCCTGCCGCGCGCGGTCAGCGCATACTCCACATGCGGCGGAATTTCGTTGAATTGCGTGCTCCGGACAATATCCAGCGCCTCCAGATCGCGCAGCGTGCGGCTGAGCATGGTATTGGTGATGCCGGGTACGGCGCGCTTCAGTTCGCCAAATCGACAGGTTGGCTGGCGGCACAGCGCACAGATGATGTGCCGCCATTTGCCGCTCAGCAGCTCCAGCGTCCGGCGCATCGGGCAGCGCTCGCTGACCTCGCCCGTCAGGACGCGGCTGAGATATTCCTCTGCGGTCAGATCATGCTTCATAGGCCCTCCAGTATCTTTTATGGTACCAGGTACAGGTTTTTTGCGTACTTGCACCGGCTTTCTTCATATAGTATAATTTTTGTACTGAGATCTGTCAAGGAGGATCAACCATGAAAACGGCAATTGTCTACTATTCCAAGCACCATGGCAACACCAGGAAGCTGCTTGACGCCATCGCCGCGCAGAACGAGGTCACGCTCATCGACGTGACGCAGACGCCGGAGGCGGAGCTGTCCTCCTACGACCGGGTGGGCTTTGCTTCCGGCATCTACTATTCCAAATTCCACAAATCGCTGCTGAAATTTGCACAGGCGCGGCTGCCGGAGGGGACGCCGACCTTCCTGCTCTACACCTACGGCGCGAAAAAGGCGGGCTATACCGACGCAATCCGTGCGGTGCTGTGCCAACGCAACGCAAAGCTGCTGGGGGAATACGGCTGCTTTGGCTTCAACACCTTCGGCCCCTTCAAGCTCATCGGCGGCATGGCCAAGGGGCATCCGGACGCGGCGGAGCTTGCAGCGGCCTGTGAATTCTACCGCGCGCTCTGAGCGCCATGCAAAGAGGCAGAGCCTTCTGGCCCTGCCTCATTTTTTTATCCCCCGGCATACCGCAGCTCCTGCGTCAGCGCCTGCGCCCATGGCGCATATTTCCGGTAGTATTCCGATGTAAAATCACCCGCTTTTGCTGCGCAATAGACCCATTCGCAGTATTCCTTGAAGAAAAAGAGCTGCATCGTTCTCTCATATTCCGCCCGTGCAATGCCCTTTTCCTTTAGCAAATTCTCGTAGTAGTAGTTCAGCGCAAAGGTCTTGTCCTCCGGTGTCATTTGGAACAGCGCATTCGGATTATCCTCGCCAAAGGCAAGCAGACGGGCAACTGCGCAGGGGTACGGCAGAATCCCCGCATACTCCCAGTCCAGTATGACCGCCCGATCCGCCCCGGCAATCACATTAAATGGCAGCAAATCGTCGTTGCAAAGCGTTCGCGGAACGGAGGAAAATGCGTCCAGATACATGCGGTAGCAATCGCCCAGCCCGCCCATGTAAGCAAGCCACCCTTCCCGCTTGGGAAAGGCGCGCGCGTAGCTGTAGCCCACATCCGCAAGACTTGTGTTTTCCCAGTAGGCCTTTTGCCCGCAGATCAGAGCATCCAGCGCAAGCGTCAGCTTTCTGCGGTCGCAACGGCTCAGCGTTTCGCCCGGCACATACTCCATCAGCATATAGGTCTCGTCCTGCCATTGCGCAAAGCCGTAAATTTTGGGCGCATAGTCGCAGTCGCACAGAAAAGACTCATAAACTGTCTGCTCCTCTGCCGTGGTTTTCTTCAGCACATAGCTTTCGCTGTCTGTTTCGATTCTCCAAACGCTGTATTGCGTCTGATCTTCCTCTCTTGTAAACGGCGTGGCCGCCCGAATCGCGCAATGAAAGCCCATTGCATTCAGCACTTCGCCAACGAATTCTGTTGGCGCCACATTCGATCGCTCCATGATCTAAGTCACGCTCTCCTTTCCAGCTCCGTTTTGCCCCGCAGGGCTGGAATCCACTGCCTATCCCCTGCAAAGCAGCGCAACCGTCTCCACATGGGTTAAGACAATGCCGTTAATGTCATATGTTGACGGAAACATATCCACATCCTATGTTATAGGGAATATATCTGTATTTTGCCTTTTCTTCATTGGATATCTAATAACCGTTTTTCATTTCTCCAGTGCAACTTTTCCAGCACCATATATATGTATTCTGTTACTACATAATATGCAATCGTTCCGCTATCTCCTAAATTCTGAATTTATAGAACTACACGCCCAAGGATGGAACCATTCTCCCCATCACTGCTTGCACAGAAGATGATCTGCAAGAAGCCAAGCAGACAGCAGCTGTCCGTCATGTGATTTTCGGAGTTGTATATTGTATTGAGTGCCTTGCTGTGGTGTTGGTCTATTTCAGAAAAAGAGCCAAATAAAGTTTTTAGATCTTGAATCGCTACAGATAAACAAA